>NZ_JAUBRJ010000042.1:32763-62328 GCF_036701805.1 Microcoleus sp. N3A4 | reverse complement strand
AGTGATGCTATTGTTGATAAACTTGAAGAGTGGAAACAACGTAATATTACTCTTTTTGAGTTGCCTTCTTACTCTCCTGAATTAAATTTAATTGAAATTTTATGGCGGTTTATTAAGTATGAATGGATTGAGATATCTGCTTACAAGAATTGGGGTACTTTTGTTACCTCTGTGGAAAAAATCCTGAAAGAATTTGGAGAAAACTATGTAATTAATTTTGTCTAGCTACTTACTGCTATTTTGTGCATCCCCCTTTCGGCAGAAAGTAATTTTTCCGCTCCCAAATCTATCTGTATTTTTACTTTGGAAGTTACTTTGAGAAATAGAGGATCGTGAGTAATTGTCCATCCATCTTTCTCCAAAGCCAAACGTACTATGTTGTGAAATATATCTTTGGCTGACATGATTTTAAAAATAGTTTTACTATATCCAAAAAGTATCTATTGTGATGATAATTATAACTTAGCAAGTGCCGACAAAAAAGTAAAAAGTCTAAATTTTTGACTAAATTATAGGTTGAAAATTGCGATCGTGCTAAAATGAAATATCAGCTCATAACGGGAGAAAGTTCCTATGTCAACGATGACTGTCAAAGATGTTGAGCAAGTTCAAACTGCTTTTTCTGAAGCTGGTTTAGATTACCAAATTGAACTAGAAGACGGGAAACTTTCAATTATGGGCCCATCTGACATCGTATCCAGTGAAATCAGCAGCCGTCTCATTGCCTTTCTTTTCGCTTGGGTAAATCCCCGCCGTCTCGGACGAGTTTTTGACTCCGCAGGTGGCTTTATTATGCCTGATACTAACGTCAAAGCCCCCGATGTTTCCTTTGTGCGCGCCGCACGATTGCGCCAAAGTCCGCGTTATTTCGGACAGTTGGTTCCCGATTTGGTGGTAGAGATTAAGTCTCAAAGCGATCGCATACAGCCAATCGAAACCAAGGTTTTGAAGTTTGTTGAGCTCGGAGCGATTGTCGGAATTGCGATCGATCCTGATGCAGAAACAGTGAAGATTTATCGCTCTGCTGGCGAACCGCAAATCTTAGAAAATGGCGATATTTTAACAGTACCAGAACTTTTCCCCGGTTGGGAATTGCCCGTTTCTGAATTGTGGCCTCCTATCTTTACAGAGGAAGAAACACAATCCTAGAAAAAATACAATATATCGCAACAAGCAGAGAGTTAAACTCTTTCAATTTCTATTCTAGAACCTTGCGGCGATTTGTACACTTTAACTTGTGCGGGCAATCTTTCGCCCAATCCTCGAACGTGGGTAATCACTCCAATTAGCCTTTCTCGCTGCCGCAAAGATTCTAAAATTTGAGTAACGCTTTCGAGAGTTTCGGTATCTAAAGTGCCAAATCCTTCATCTAGAAATAAGCTGCCCAAGTGAGCTCCCTGAGAAAGTTTTTCTGACAAAGCTAAAGCCATTGATAAGGAAGTGGCAAAGGTTTCGCCACCGGAAAGTGTTCGCACTCGTCTGGCTTCGCCGCCGTTCCAATTATCTGTTACCCAGTATTCGCCGTCTTGGTTTTTTAATTTGTAGCGATTTTCGGTTAATTCTTGCAAAATTAATGTGGCGCTGCCGACTAATTCTGCTTCTAAATGTTCTAAAATGTAGGATTGAAATTCGTTAGATTTGAGATTCTGCGCTAAGGTGTGATAAGTTTGCTCTTGTTCTGTGAAATTTGTGATTTGCTGTGACAGTCTTTCGGCTTGTTCGAGATTTTGGACTGCTACTTGAATCCAAGCTAATAGTTCGGCGCGGTTGTTGTTGGCTTGTTTGAGGTTTTCTTGGGCGGTTTGTTTTGCCGATCGCACTTGTGCTAAAGTATTGTCATCGGTAGTTCTGCCTGCGATCGCCTCGCTCAAATCTTTCGCCCGCGTCTCTAACTGAATTTTTGATTCGCGGTGAGAGCGAATAGCATTTTCCCATTTTGATTGTTCCTTAACAGTCGCAACCGCTGCTAAAAATGTCTCTTCTGTGAAATCAGCCGCTGTTAATTTTGCTGACCAATCCAGGTTGAGCTGCTGTTTCTGGGCTTGGGCTTGTCCAAAAACTTCTCCAGCTTGTTGCTCTCTCTCTGCTGCTTGAATAACCTTATTTTGAGCAGTTTGATAGGATTTTTCGGCAACTTTCAGCAGATTTGCCAAGTCTTGCTTGTCTTGTTCTAAGGCTTTTGCTAAATTAGCATAAGGTTGATATTCGGTAATTTGATAAAGCGCATTTACACAACTTTGCAACTGCTGCTGCCGGCGGTCGGATTCGGCGATCGCATCTTGATATTCTTGCTGTTTAGCTGCTTGAGTCGCCACTGCAAAATTAAATCTTTGTTGAAAATTATCATATTCTAATGATGCGAGTTGGAACTGCTGCTCGGTTTCGCGATACTGGCGATCGCTCTCTTTAAGTATTGCCAACTCCTGCTGCAACCGCAACACTTCCCACTGAGGATTTTCCAGAACTTGAGCGATTTGCTGCTGCAATTCGGCAACTCTATTCGCGGTTAATTCCAACATTTGAGTAATTTCCAACTCTTTTTGCAGGCAGGCTAAAACTGCACTTTTCCCCTCAGCCGCCAACCTTTGAGCAGCTTGAAAAATCTGATTTGCATCCGCCAATTTCCGCCGCAAACCAGCGACATCGACAATATTAGAATTGGGCAAAGGAGGGAGCCGATCGCTCTCAGGATGCACCCCCCCGCACACCGGGCAAGTATCGCCAGAATTCAGCGACATTCTGACAGCAGCAACACTCTCTAAACGTGCCGCTTCCGCATTAGCGGTTTGGGCCGCTTCTAACACGCTGTCGCACTCTTTTAGTCGGATTTCGGCTGCTTCTAAATTAGCGGCAACCTCCACATAATTCTGTTGAGCGCTTTCCTTCTCTGCAATAGATTTATCCAACTGTTGCTGCTGAGTTTTTCCCTGCTTGGCAATTAGCTGAAATTCCATCAATAAGGGTGCAATTTGCTGCAATTGCTCTAAACGCTTTCCTCCCGGCGAATACTGTTCGAGCTGTGCGGCTGTTTGAGTCACTCGAAAACCCGCACTTTGAATTTTAGTGTTAGCAGCTTGCAGTTCTTTATCTGCTGCTTGAAAAAAGCGGAGTTTTTCCTGTTGAATTTTTTGGGCTAGCGCAACTTCTTTTTCTAATTGAGCGCGCTGTTCTTCATATACTTTAGCAGCAGCCAGAGCATCTTCGCGAGCCTTAATTTGTGGCGCTAAGGTCTTTTCTTTGGCTTTTGCCCCGTCAAATTTCTGCTGCTCTACTGCCAGCTCGGAACGAGCTTTAATTAACTGCTTTCGCGCTGCCACCGAGGTAATTTCGGCAGTT
Organism: Microcoleus sp. N3A4; assembly: GCF_036701805.1. Taxonomy (NCBI): domain Bacteria; kingdom Bacillati; phylum Cyanobacteriota; class Cyanophyceae; order Oscillatoriales; family Microcoleaceae; genus Microcoleus; species Microcoleus sp. N3A4. Next base: position 58,992 of record NZ_JAUBRJ010000042.1, on the reverse strand, counting down.
TCATACTGACTGCGAGCCGATCGCACTAAAGCCCAATCTCCCTGTAAATGATTGGCAGCTTGCGCTTTTTCTAAACGCTGTGCTAAAATTTTCATCTCAGCGGAATTAGCATTTAATTTAGCCAGTTCTTGTTGCAGCTCTTGCCAGCGAACAATTTGCGAAAATAGCTGTTCTTCTTCATCTAGATCCTTCTGAGCTTTCATCACAGCGCGATCGAACTCAGGCAACTGCTGCTCTAAAATCAAAAGTTGCGATCGTCTTTGAGCCACCTCATCCGCCGTCGGCGCACTCAACTCAGCTAGCTGCCTTTCCACCATTTCCCGTTCCTGTTTCAGCAACTTTGCGAGTTCATTTGTTTCCTTCCGCATCTGCTCAAAAATCTCAAATCCCGCTAGCTGCCGCAAAATTTCCCGGCGTTTTGAAGTATCCCCTTTAATAAACTCATCAAACTTGCCTTGAGGCAGAACAATTGCTCGCGTAAAAGTATCAAAATCCATTCCTAAAATCTGTTCGATGGTATTTTGAACGGCAACGATACTCGTCCCCAAAGTTTCCCATTGACCATTTTGCCAGTTGTCCAAAATCACCTTATTTTCGGGAGATTTCGGACGAAAACGCCACCTTCGCGTCACCCGATACTGTGCCGAACCCACAGAAAAACGCAACTGCACTTTTAAATTTTCGCTGCCTTGACTTGCCAAATCACTAACTTGTTTGCCGCTGCGAGTTGTCGTGCCAAAAAGAGCGTAAGTCATGGCATCTAGCAGTGAAGATTTGCCCGCACCTGTAGCACCAGTAATTGCAAACAAATCGAGTTGAGAAAAATCTAAACGCTGTTCGTGGCGGAAGCTGGTAAATCCTTCGAGAATAAGTTCGAGTGGACGCATATTGATTTTAGATTTTGGATTTGGGCTTTCTATTACTCTTTACCAGGCTCTGCCTGGTAACACAGATTCGGAGGCTCTGCCTCCAATTTTCCTATTTAAGCGCGAGGCAGAGCCTCTGGATCTCGGTTCCCAGACGGAGCCTGGGAACCAGTTAAACCTGTTAAAATAAGGCGGAGACAAGAGTATTTAATTGTTAACTGTTTCCTTAAATTTCTTGTACAAATTTTGAAATTCCTCCAATACTTCCGGTTTCGGTGTCGTTCCCAATCTGTTTTGATAATAGTTGCAAAACTCTGCGGCCGGATCGAAATTATTGGGATCGATATTAGTTATTTCTGTTGCTTCTAGGGCTGCATCTGGATAGCGCGGTTCAATTAACAGCGCTTGAGAACAGATTTGGCGCACTCGATCGGCAAGTCCGATTTGCGGACTGTCCAGTTCGACAATTACTTTCAAGAAACCAGGATGATACTGATGAGCTTGTAAAGTTTCATCGAGATTGTCGTTATGACATTTAAGCACTTTTAACGGCTTGTGGCAAGTCACAGGCTTAAATTCCACCTTGGCCTGACTTCCCGGCTCAACTTCTATCAAGCAAAATCCTTTTTCCTGTTCCGCTTCTCCAAAATCTAACTGAATCAAAGAACCCGAATAATAAGCGGGAGAAGTCTGAGAAATCCGCTGGTGAATGTGGATGTGTCCGAGGGCAATATACTGAGCTTCCGGCGGCAGAGTTTGCGATGACAGCAGGTATTTTTCTCGCGTGTAATAAGCGACTTCGGATTTTGCCAATCGAGCACCGTCAATGCTCATGTGTCCCATGAGAATATTGACAGTATTGTCTCTAAACTCTCTGGTTAAATCTTCTAGTAAATATGCTACGATTTCGCGGTAATCTTTTCGGCGATCGGCATCGCCAGACTGCCAGAGAGAATTAGCATCTAACAGTCTTTGTTCGGAAGCAAAAGGCATCGCTCCCACACAAAGTTTACCGCTTTTTGTATTGAGAGTAATCGTGCCGCCGTCTGCCGATCGCCTGGGTTTGCCTAAAGCGCGAACACCTGCGAGGGAAAGCAATTGCGCGATGCTGTCGATGCGGGATGCCGAATCGTGATTACCGGCGATCGCAATTGCGGGAATTCCTGCCGCTTGGAGTTCGCAGAAAAAGTTATAAGCAATGCGTTCGGCGTAAGCGGGAGGGTTGGGCACGTCGAAAATGTCGCCCGCAACGAGCACAGCATCGACATCCAAGGCTTTTGCTTGCTTCAAAATCTGTTCGAGGGCGATCGCAATTTCGGAAGTGCGATCTATCCCTCGAAAACGTCGCCCTAAATGCCAGTCAGCAGTATGAATTATTCGCATAGTACGAGGGGTATTTTGTTTATTTTCATAGAAACCTGTAACTTTTTAATCTTCCTCATTTTCTTGAATTGCTGTTTCAATCTCATCAGGATATGCCTCAGCATAACTAAAAGCATTCACCAAATCTGCTGCACAGAGATCGGGATGACCTTCTAAAATATAAGCATCGGTGGCATCTTGACGGCGATAGCTTATTAACAACCAAACAGGAATCCGCGTTTTTCGGATACAGGCGGCACCACCCATGACACCGGGAGTCTTTTGAATTCCATACCCAAGGTATTCTATCATTTCTACTCACTCCGAAGGACGGTTAACTCGAATCAGTAAACTTCTCACTGATTCTCGATTAGCAATAGCTTCATTAATGCGTAAAGCCAACTGTTCCCTATTTGAATCATCTTTACAAACAATGATACCAGCATGGTCTTGTTCTAATGTATGCAGCCTGATAAAATGACGGCGATTGAGCGTTAAAATAGCGCGGTCAATACTCACTGCAAAAGCTAACACTTCTTCATCAGGAATTTTTTGATTAGCATTTCCTGCTTCCTGTACGGTAAGGACATCGTGACCTAAAGTCCTCAACAATTCCACAACCCGCTTCGGAAATTGTTCATCTGCATAGAAACGCGCCACTTTTCAATCTTCCTCATTGTCTTGAATTGCTATTTCAATCTCATCAGAATATGCCTCAGCATAAGCCCAAGCATTCGCCAAATCAGCGGCACGCAGAGTCGGATAGTCTTCTAGGAGTTCAGCTTCAGAAATACCTAAACGGCGAGCATTCACCAGCACCCAAACAGGAATTCGCGTTTGTCTGATGCAAGCATCGCCGCCGCACACGCCGGGAGTCTTTTGAATTCCCGACCAAAATTTTCTTAAACTTTGGGCTAGTAATTCTATAGCTTGAGCCTTCTCTTCGGGAGTTAAAGCTAAGAGTTGCGGTTGCAATTCTTTCAGTGTCGTATTTGCAGTTATTGAGTTCATAAATATTAACTTTTTTTTGCCATACAGGTATTCTAGCACTGGTGGCTAAATCAAAACTTTCATTCAACAGGCTTCACATCGTGAAACCGAGTATAATCAACCACCCGCCCTCCCGTCGCCGATTTCAAAATAATATCTACAAACCGCATATTCCACATAATTTCAGATGCCACAAAAGAATGTCGCGCGTGAATAGTTTGCGAAACAGTTTCGTCAATTCCTGTTAACGTAATTACAATTTCCGCTTGCTGTTCCATCAAGTCTTTTGCAGTAAGTTGGTACAAAGGACTGCTCTCGTCAATTGGGTGCATAACAGTCCAAGTTAATGCAAAAATCGGAGAGTGACTCCGCATCAATTGCAAATCGTAAAAACGCCGCATAAATTCTCCTTCCGATGTTACCTCGTCGCGGATCAAAGTAGCTCGCTGCTGCGCTTCTAAAATTTGGTTGAAACGTTGATTTCCCGTGCGGTACATCAGAGTCGGAACGCCGTTGAAAGGAGCGATCACAGCTACGCGGCTGAAGATAACTCTAGCTGTTGGTCGGGAAAATCTAGCAAAAGCTAGTCCCGTCACCATTGCCACTCCCCACAAAGCAAAAAGCGCTTGGATCGCGACTACAGTATTAGCGTAATCATTGCGCGGATACATAGCGCCGTAGCCGATCGTCGCCATTGTTTGCACGCTGAAATAAAAGGCATCTTTGAAAGAACCCGGTCGCGCGTTAGCAATGCAATCTCCTCCCGCCAAGTAAGCTAAGGCAAATAAAGAATTCGTGACTGTATACGACAGACAAATGAGTATGAAAAATCGCGGCCAAGAAAGAATTAGCAGCCTGTGGTAGAGGTCGGCAAAATGCAGGCGAGGTACTCCCAACTTGACAATATTTAAGGAGAACTGTCCTTTGCGGCTGACTAAACGAGCTTGTGGCTGGCGGTTGCGGTAAATTTTCATTGCGATTTGTAACTGCGGCTGTTTCAATTTGTAACTATTGCTTTGAGCGGGAAAACTTATCCTTTAGACTGATGTCTGATTCCAAAAATACGGATAAAAGCGGAGTATAGAAATGGTTGAGCTTAACTGGCATGACTATCTCGTTATGGTTTGTTTTGTGGCTTCTATTGCGGGTCTAGTCCTGCTGGGCGATAATCGCAACTCGCAGCCAACGGACGATCGCACTTTGAGCGAAGAAATCCTGATCAAGATGAGCTTTACTTACTCGATAGTCTACTGCATCTCTGTTTTCGGGCTGAAACTTAACCTACCTGAAGATAGCTGGTTATTGCTCAGTTTGAAGCTGACTACTGTTCTGTCTTACTTATTGACTGTTTCTAGCATACTCAGCCTGCCGCTGCAACGCATGGCTGTCCGACGAGTTGAAGATTAAAAAAAAGGTGTTTGCAGTCAGGACTTCAATTCTTTTTACCGGGTGAAAAATGACTGAAGTCCTGACTGCAAAGCTATTTGATTTGTATTGCCGGACACAAGATACAGCAGATTCCACGTTGATGAATGACACCCGCCCATCGCTCAATCCCCGTAGTGACTTAGGCACTCGCCGTGTCCCTACTGCTGTTAATAAACCTGGGATACGCTGTAACTGCTAGCTGCGAGCTTGTTGAATTGTTTATTGTGTGAGGGGTATAGCAGTAGGTCGCGAACTTAGTTGCTCAGGATTTAAAGCCTTTAGAGCTTTTCTTTTTCTCCTGCGGTTTGGACTTTGACTTGTGAACTTCGCCTAAAGCTTCCTGAAATAAGTTGTGCAGGTGCAAGGGAACGCTGGCAATTTCCGGGAGTTCGGGTTCTAATGGTTTTTTAAACTCTTGCAGCAGGGCATCTAAATCCCGATCGATCTGAAAGTCGGTGCGTGCCAATACAGTTTGCAAAATTTGTGATAATTTCGCTGGATTAACTTTAGCTAACCGCTGCCAAATCCAGGCATTAATTCCAGGATCTTCTAGATAGTTAAGCACCAGCTTCTCGTAACCGGGAACGGTTGAAAAGTCTTCGGCTGCTAGCATTGCAGTAAATTGAGCGTAAGTAGACAAAAAGGTTTGTCCCCAGCGAGGATGAGAAAGTGCTGTCACCTGTTCGGCTTTCTTGAAGCGATCGGGCAATTCGACTTTCGGCATTACCATTTTTGAGTGAGGATCGCTATCGATCGCTACCTCAACTGAAGAGGGATCTGCACCGGCTGCTGCTATAGCTGCTGCTTTAATTTCTTCTGGATCGACTCCCGCATCTTCAACGATATCCGCGAGAGATTTAGTTTCATCAATGCCGATACCAGCTAGGCGTTTTTTAGTGATGAATTCCTGAAATTCAGCCAACTGTTTATTCAGGTGATATCCCGATAGCGTCACTTCATCGCTGCCAAAAAATTCGGTAAAATCTTCGTGGTACAGTTCTACCGACTGCCAAGCTTGCTCTAACAATTCCGGCGCATCGCTGTACAGGTTCTTTTTGTGATTTTGCTTGAAATTGCCGATCGCCACCGCCAACTTCGGCTTGCCCAATTTCCCCATCGGTATCGGAGGGCCCGAAAGTATCCACCAGTCATCGGTGAGAGGAGCAATCCGAGCCCGCAAGATTTCTCCTAACTTAAAGCGAGACATTTCTTGCAGGAAATTAGCGCTGTTGGGCTTAACAACGTAGTGCTTAGCCGTCAGCCAGTTCGTCAGTTCAAAGCTGTCAGGGGAAAGCTGAGTGATTTCAAATAAGCCGGTGAAGCTTCTGTGGCGCCAACTTTCTAGCAAGCTGCGATCGCTCTGGGTTAAATCCGGCTGACTTTCGACAAATAGGTCGATCGGCGTTTTCTCCCCGACTTTACCTTCAACTGTAAAACTGTCAATCACTTGATTTTGCTGAGCAATGTCGTAGCGCTCGCCAGTCGATCGAGCAGCAGCAAAAGCTTCCAAAGCTACCGCCAACTCTCCCTCAGCATCCAGCACAAAGTCAATTAAATTTTGCTTGAGTGTCCAAGCTCTTTCCAGCATTTCATCCACAATTTATACCGATTTTGAATGAGAGAATTTAGATTTTTAACAATTATCGGATTTGAGGCCGCGAACGCTTTCACGCTCCGGCTGCGATTGCTCATGTGCATGGCGAACAAGGACAGAAATATGCGATCGATGCCTCAGTCCTGAATTAGTTTAATTTTAAGGCTAACAGTCAAAAAAAAATGTTAATCTCAAACGGAAGCATCCCGATTTTGTAAAAAGCGTTTTTTAGGAGTGCGATCGTCCCGCACAGCAAAGCCTCTACATCTCGCTTCGCGCTCTGTGGCTCGTACTCGTGTGATATCATGTCCGGTCGATTACCCCTAATACGGTAGGGGCTCCCCTCACGAAACATATCTGCCAAGAATCTCCAATCTCAAAAACCCGCCCTTTTAATCGCGGTCACTCGATCGAACATGATATGAAATAAAAATCTTGCTGAAAAACGCGATTTCAACGGAGCATAAAAATACCCTCCCCGATGTAGAGAAGGGCTGAAAATCCCCAAAAACTTTGCTAAACTCGCGTTGAAAATAGTGCCAGATATCAAAAACAGTCCAAGACGCAGCAACCGGGTTTTTCGATCGAAACACTTCGCTGCATTCCCCACCCGGGGTAAAAAACCCGGAATGCTTGAGTTTGTGTGCGTCCCAGACTGAGAAATACTTAACGTAAGCCCTTAACGGCCGTCTTTGTCAATGTCGCCCGGTACAGCGCGTTCCACCCGATCCCAAGCGTCGCGCGTGGCGTGCTTGGCTTTTTCCCAAGTCACATTAGACTTACCGCGATTTGTTTCGTAGTCGCGCTGCAAATCGTTTTCGATCTCGTTGAAGCTCTTACCAGTAGTGCCATAGCGGCCGTATCCCTCATAACCGGTGCGGTATGCAGGCTGATAGTCGTCGTAAGTCGCGCTCGTGTCGGCGTAAGGACGGGAACTGTAGTTGGTTTGCCAGTAAGCATCTTCTACCGTGGGGTCGATCGCCTCGCCCACACCTTTGCCCGCCAAACCGCCGCCAAACGCGCCCACAACTGCGCCTACAACTGCTCCCACAGGCCCGCCGATCGCACCGCCGATCGCAGCACCCGCAGCACCCGCACTCGCCGCACCGATACCCGTTGCCACTGGATGAGCCCCCGTTTCCCCCGACAGCGGGTCAAGGTTAGCATCAGGTTCATGTACCGTTTTTTTGTCATCGCTCATGATATTTTTTTCCTTTTATCTAACTGTAACTATGATTAAATCTACCTTTTAAATTCATATCTATTCATCTGCCTTAAGGATGAACCTGCTAGCTTAAAAAGAGGGGAACGACAAAACCATCCTGGACGCAAAAAGTGGTTTTACACGATACTCTAACTAGGTAAGGTGCGCGGTTCGGCGCACCCTACATAATTAGGTTCAAGTGAGTCCTGAGCTATGCTCAATTGTGTACTCACTTAAACTCGGTATTTACCAACAACTTGAGTTAGATAGAAATCTGTTGATTTAGTCCTTGCCCGTGACCTTTTGGATCAAACCTTCAGCTTTTTCAACTATGCTGTCTTGCGGGTTTTCTGCCTTGTACTCTTTTAAGCTTTCGTCGTAAGCTTTCTCGACCTTTGCAGGATTTTGAGCGGTTTTGACTATTTCTTCGTAAGCTGCTTGGGGATTCAGATCCTCGAAACTTTCTGCGGGGTCAGTAATTTTAGCTTCTTGCTGCGCGTGACTGCTGTATTGACCAGCAGCGTAAGCAGCCTGACTTGGTGCTACCGCTAGACCTGCTAGACCAATGAAAGCCAGCGTACAGACCAGCAAAATGCTTTGGCTCAATGTTTGTCCGAGAGCTTTTAAAACCCGCTTCATATCAAATTCTCCTGGTATTTTTCCGCAAAAATTATGGTGTTTGTCGCCCCTTCACTGCGATCGCACATTGAAAACCTTGGTTAAAGCGCAATCTTTGTCGCAGCTACCGCATCTAGATCGAGCGAAAAGGGATATTTCTCATGATGTTTAATATATTAAGCCCCTGCTTGTTACGATTACTTCTACCAAAAGATAGATTAGTTAGACAAGCGGAACTCATCTCGTATGAGGGGCGATCGCAATTCCTGCGAGGAGCCCTATCTAGGGGTTCTCCCATCAATTGCGAACCCTTACTCTTCTCCTTTCTTTCTTCGCGTCCTTTGCGTCTTCGCAGTTCGTCAAAAAAAGCCCATTCACCAAACATCTAAAATTGCTACAAACAACCGAGACAACTACAAAAGAACCTGCTCTATCTTGAGGTTGCGGTTCTGCAGAACTCGTTCAAAAAGTTCGGTAGAAAGAGCTTGTTCTACCGACCAAACGCCCGGTTTTGCCATTTTTCCTTCTAACATTAATTGAGCTATACTGCCAGTACCGATGCCAGTAGCGGCGGCAGCATTTGGGTGTACCGCTGTCGAGCAAACTTTAGTCGGTTTGCCGTTTTTGAGACCGGTCACTTGCGATCGCACTGCCACACCAACCCCGCTAAAACTATTAGTAACACTGGTCATCCCGTAACTGACGTAGGAGAGAAATTCAATCACGGAGTTATTTTTGAGCCAGCTAGCCGGCCAATACTTGGCAACAAACCAGGTAAGGTGATTGTAAAGGTCGGGAGACGTACCGAATTTAGTCACAACTGATTTGACGGGGAAAGTTTCGGGCAAAGTGATTGCTTCCGGCATATCGAACCAGTAAACCCCTGTGTTGCCGTAGGGCGCGGGAAATTCAATTGTTTCGCGATCGCTGTAGGGTTTTACTTGCTGCCACTTGCGATCGGCCCAAACCTCAAAAGGAGTTTGCAAACCTAAAAAAGTGGTTCTCATTACTGTAACACCAGCACCGCCTGAACCTCCGACTACATAACTCAAATGGATGTGTTCTGCTTCATCTAATTGTTCCACATCTCGGCGCACCATGCTGTTAGAAACACCTGGAAAAATGCCCGTATTAATAATAGCCGTAATCCCAGAATTATTAGCCATTTCGCGCAATTCTAAAGCTCTGCGAGTAAAACTGCGGCTGTCGCTGACATCAGTATAATTCACACCTGCTTCTATGCAAGTTTTCAATACACTAGCGTCTCGGTAGTGAAAAGGCCCGGCACAGTGAACGACGAGATTAGAGGATGAAACCGCTTGGTGCAGGGCTGCACTGTCTGCTAAATCTAAAGCTAGATAGTGCACCCTATCCGGCGGCAATTCCGGCGTAATAGAGCCTTCAGGGTTGCGTCCGGTAATAGTAATTTCTGCGTCGGTATGGGTAACAAGGTCTTCGGCAACACTGCTGCCAATTCGCCCTCGGCCGCCGACAATCAAAACTCGGTTTGCCATCGCTAAAAAAAGGGTAACGCCATTACTCAGTGTGTCAACTTGGGGCCGGCGTTTTCATCCGCATAAAGTATGAATTTATCAGAATGTGAGATGCTGGGGGATCGGCGGCGATCGCCCATATCCGCAGATGGGGAGCGACTTCTACCAGCGACTAGCCTGTTCTGCTAAATTAGAGGTTTGGCTGCGGCGCTAAGTTTAAAAATGCCTTCAGCGTTAACTTGTTCTTCTAATATTGAGAATTTTATCAATGCAATATGCTCTCGGATGCAAAAATATTTTAACAGATTTGACCGAACGGGAGGAGCAGCCAACATTGGCGAAAGATGCACCAGATTTAGAAAGGGTATTGAGGGCGATCGCAAATCGTTTTCCCTTCACAGGAAATCAACCAGAAAAAATCATCGCACTCGCCCACTGATAAATCAATACAAACAAACGCAGATGTAATTTATCTGCGTTCATCTGCGTTCATCTGCGGTTGCTAAAAATCTTACTTATCATTCACCCGAAACACCGACTTAGCCGTCGATTTCAGAGAATTAGCCGCATCCGCCAAAGTTTGGGCGATCGGCTGCTGCGAGTGCATGAAAACGCGAGCGGTATTGCGTCCCGGCATCCCCGAAATCGAGCCGCCCGGATGCGTTCCCGCACCCGTGAGAAACAAACCGTCGATCGGCGTTTTGTAATTCGCCAACTCCGGCAAAGGACGGAAAAATATCATCTGATCCAGCGTCATATCAACGTGATAATAATTCCCCTTCAAAGCCCCCAAACGCTCTCCCAATTCCGCCGGACTTTCCACGCGGCGGCCGATAATGGAATTCTTGATATTCGGTGCATATTCTGCTAATTTATCGATGCAGCGATCGGCAACTTTGTTTTTCAACTCATCCGTCCAACCCGTACCGTGCTGGCCGGTTCCTTCAGCATTTTCGATCTGGTAAGGAGCAAAAAATTCAATCCAAGCTGTATGGTGTCCTGGGGGAGCCATTGACGGATCTCGTACTGTCGGAAACACCACATACATCGACGGATCGGAGTCAGGAATTCTGCCGATTGAAGGCTCGCTGTGAGCAATTTCAACGTGCTTCACCGAGTCGGCAATTAAAACCGAACCCATTAAATACTCGTCTCGATGGTTCCAGCGATCGAACTTGGGTACTTCATTAAGAGCTAAGTCTATTTTGAGAATAGTCTCGTTATTATTAACAATTTTGCGCTCCAATCTTTCCCGCAAATTCGGGTCAGCAGCATCGACATCGCTGTCATCCATTAAATGCAGAAACAAGCGCTTAGCATCAATATTAGAAATGACACCTTTAGTAGCGCGGTATTCGGTGCCACCGGCAACTCGAACTCCCACAGCACGGCCCCCATCAACTAATATTTTCTCGACGTGCTGGTCGGTAAGTACCACACCCGAATAGCTTTTCACTAAATTGAGCAGCGCTTGCACTAATGCACCTGTTCCTCCGCGCGGCCTGGCCATGCCGGGATTGTGGCGCATTGCCATCATAATTGCGCCTACAGCAATGGTTTTTTGTGAAGGAGGCGCGCCCAATTCTGATGCCAGTCTCGCTAGGGGTGCTTTCAGAAATTCCTCATCAAACCACTCGTTGAGAATGTCCTCAGCGCTGGTGATCATCGTGCGAATAAAGTCCAGGGTTTTGTCTGGGGAACCGATGACTGAAAATAAATCTTTGAGCTTTGCAATATCGTAGTTTCCTGCAATATCTATGATGGATTTGGGCGGTGCGTTGAACATCGGAATCATTGCACCTAAAGCCCGCTGCCAAAAGTCTGTATATTCGGCATATTTTTTAGCGTCGCGCTCGTTGTAGCGGGCAATTTCAGCACAAGTTTTTTCGACGGAACCGTGCGCTAAGAAATATTTGCCGTCTGGATGCGGACAAAAGGCGACTGGATCGCAGTAAAGATATTCTAATCCGTATTTTCCCAGTTCTAATTCTTCTACAACTGGCCCTAAATGGATAAATTCGTGGTCGATCGCGCACAAATTGAATTTAAAATCCGGCAATTCGGGAATCGCAGCTTCTGTAGTAGCCGCGCCGCCGGGAACCGAACGTTTTTCTAACAAGAGGACAGTATATCCAGCTTTGAGGAGATAAGAGGCGCAGACCAGTCCGTTGTGACCGGCGCCGATGATAATCACGTCATACGTTTGCATAGATGAAGCTCTGGGGATAGGATATTTTGCTTATTTTACAAATGTTAACAAGTTGGCAGTCTCTATCAATAGAAATAGATTCACCTTCAAGAAGCTGTTTTAGCATCTTACAAAAGATGGACTTTTTACCAAATGCTGCTGTGCGATCGCCCTTATTTTCTCTTGAATTTACAGAGCGATCGCCCCTGCCAACTCGCCCCGAGATTGTATCACATAAATCCGCGTCAATCCGCCTTCATCTGCGGTAAAAAATATTAAGAATCAGAACGAGCTGCAAGATAAACCCGAGTTTTGTAAACCAATGAAACAAAGCCCCGATCGCCGCAGTGAGCTTCATAAAGTTCGGTCAAATCCGAGATAATTTTCTGCAATGGCGGCCCAGAATTCGGAATGTACGATGAACTCTGAGCCCGTCCAATAAGTCCTTGTAAATCTAAATCTTGTTTGTTTACAAAATCCCGGCTTTGGATATTAGTAAAATCCGAACTTGTTAGCAGAGGTTCTATCGCTCGCTCTCGTCTTTCAGCAGGATGGTTATTGGAAGCTGCCTTGACTATTTGGGTGTAGCATAGTGTCAATTCATCCGCGCGATCGCGCAGATTCCAAACTACAGCCAACCTTCCCGACGGCTGGAGAATACGCCGAAATTCTGGCAAAGTCAAAACAGGATTGAACCAGTGAAAAGACTGGAAGCAAGTTACTAAATCGATTGATGATTCAGACAAATTAGTTGCTTCCGAAGTTCCTTCTCTCCACTCTACCAAAGGGTTAATTTCAGCCGCTTGTCTCATCTCGGCATTGGGTTCGATTGCTAATACTCGAACACCTCTTTGCGCCAACAAACGCGAAGAAATGCCCGTTCCAGCACCGACATCTGCTGCTGCTAACCGCGAAGGTTCCCCAAGTCCTTCTAAAATCGCATCAATCGCAGCGGCGGGATAAGTTGGTCGGTACTTGACATAATCGGCGGCGCGATCGGAAAATCGACCTAGCGGATTCATCTCGTAAAGCGGCGGTCTAAAATTACTTGAATTCATAAGTCAGTTGTCAGTTGTGAATTGGCATTTGACAGTTTGCAAGAGATTTAGGGGGCGGGTATTACCAGCGATCTTTGAGGTAATTGAAGAAACACATAAACCCGCCCTCCGGGATCTATTGTATGGGAACGATGTAATTATCAATTACCCATTGCCAATTACCCATTACCAATTACTCATTGCTTTAGTTCCTGGAGCGCCGCCTCAGCTTTTTGGGCACCATCATTGTTTCCTTGCTGGCGGTAAATGTCGAGGGCTTGTTGAAAAGCTTGAATTGCTTCGGATTTGCGATCGCGCGCTTTGAGTGCCGTACCCATATTGTAATAAGCTTCTGCCCGGTCTGGATCGAGCCCAATCACTCGGCGAAAAGTGGTAATCGCTCCTAAAAAATCTTGTTTTTCCAGTTGAATTTCCCCGATTCCTGCGTGTGCTTCCACTAAATTAGGTCGCACCGCAATAGCCCGCTGATAAGCTATAAGCGCTCCGTCTAAGTCGTTTTGAGCCTTGAGAAGTTCGCCAATTTGTAGCTGCACTTCTGGATTCCGAGGCTCCAATTTTGCAGCTTCTTCAAAAGCTGCTAGCCCTTCGGAAGTATAGCCGGCACGCAGCAAAGCAGTGCCTAATTTTAACTGGACACCTGCTTGTTTGGGAGCGAGTTCGGCTGCTTGTTGGAGCACGGTGACAGCACTGGCAAAACTTCCCTGCTGGATCAATACTAAACCCATTGAAGAATAAGCTTGCCAATTTTTCGGATCGAGGGCGATCGCTTCTTGATATGCTTTAAAAGCACTGCTGTAATCTTTTTGCTGAAAGAGTACCACTCCGAGACCGATTCGGGCATTGACATTTTTGCGATCGAGCTGAGCGGCGCGGCGGTAAGCTGCGGCTGCTGCAGGATAGTTTTGTAAATTCGCCATAGCATATCCCAAGGCGTATTGAAAGTCAGCATTGTTCGGTTCGAGACCGATCGCTTGTTGGTAAAATTCTACTGAGGCTTGATAGTTGCCCTGACGCGCTTCTAAATAGCCAATACCAGAAAAAATGCGCGGGTTTTCCGTATCTAAACGTGCCGCTTGCTGATAAATGGCGATCGCCTTACTGTAGTCTCCTAAATCTACAAACTCGCGCCCTTGTCGCAGCAGAGCATCTAAATTTGAATTCTTTTGAGGATTGACTTGAACTGACGTTTCTGCTGAGAGTGCTATCTGCGGCGCAGCGACAGCGAGACCCGCTACCAAAAGCGTACTGAAGACCAAGAGACTTTGTTTGTATACGGCCATTTGTTTCAAAGAGTGTGTGGAATAAAAGAGCGAACTGCTGTCAGCTTGCCAAACTGACAGCTTAGGGTTTGCCTGGAATTTTTGAACGGCGAGATGTAGTAAACCTACAGAACTCGACCAACTCAAAATTTTCGCATTTGAGGCCAACTGATGATTGTAACAACAACTGATATCATCCAAGGAGCAGAAATTCAATCTTACCTGGGAATTGTAACTGCTGAGGTGGTCTACGGCACCAACGCCCTGCGAGATTTCTTCGCGGGCATTCGCGACATCATCGGCGGGCGCACGGGCAGTTACGAGGAAGTGTTTCTCAAAGGACAGCGAGATGCCCTCGCGGAACTGGAAAAACGAGCCCAGCGCCTGGGTGCCAATGCCGTAATCGGGGTGGAAGTTGACACCGGCACGATTAATGTAGACTCGAGCGGGGCTTTGCTGCTGATTACTGCCGTTGGAACGGCTGTAAGATTGCGTTAAGCAGTCTTTCCTGTATACGTCGGCGAACTTTTCTAACTGGATAAAATAGTTATCAGTCATCAGTCATCAGTCATCAGTCATTAGCTAATAGCTGCTGGCTGAGGACTGATGACTTTTTCGTTTCTTTCTTCAGACATAGATAGTGGTTATTTCCCCAGGCAGATATAGTGTCTATCAATCTCAGCCACAATCAATGCTTAGGTGAAAGATTGTTAAAAATTAAAGCAAGTATCAAAGGAAAGGAAAAGCTATGTCATACGTAAATAGACCTGTAGATAACGTTGTTAACGAACCCGTGGTGGTGAATTCAGTGGTTGAATATCACGATCGAGTGCGGTGGGGCCCGATTTTTTCAGGTTTGGTAATTGCGATCGCCACACAACTGGTTTTAAGTGCATTGGGCGCTGCAATCGGGTTGAGCAACATTGCTAATTCAGGAGCTCCGCGCACTATTTCAGGGGACGTGGGTACCGGCGTCGGAATTTGGTCAATTATCAGTTTGTTAATTAGCTTGGGCGTTGGCGGTTGGGTAACTGCTCGCGCTTGCGGGCCAATGAATCGGAGCACAGCGCTTTTAAATGGAGCAATTTTGTGGGCAACTACCTTAACAATTGGCTCTTGGCTGTTAGCAAATGGCGTGGCGGGTACTTTTGGCGTAATAGCTGCGAATGCCGGAGAAGCAATTAATCAAGCGCAGCAGAGCGGGGTGAATTTGCCGAACCAAGCGCCTAACGTATCTGCTCAGGATACTCGCAATATTGCTGGTAATGCTGCGAAAGCTGGTTGGTCATTTTTGTTCGGCTCGCTATTGGGTTTAGTTGCTTCGATGGTAGGAGCATCTGCGGGCGCGCGCACCCCTCGCCATCACTCGTAAAAGTTCGATCGGACATGGAAAGTTCATATTCATGAAAGCACTTTTTTGAAGGTGCTTTTTTGTTGGTTTAATTCGCGAACTTTTTTTTCTCCTTTTATCGTTCCCAGGTTCTACCTGGGAACGCATTTCTTGAGGCTCTGCCTCCAGGTTTTTATTATATCAAATCCGGTGTGCATCGAAATTAATATTACCCACAGCTTTCGAGATGGCACTGCCGTGTCCCTACAATTAATGCGCGGTAGGGAAACGGCACTGCCGTTTCCTCTATATCATGTCTGAGTGCAACCGGAATTGATATTAAATGGAGGCACAGCCTCTGGATCTGCGTTACCAGGCAGAGCCTGGTAACGAGTATAAGAACGAGAAAAACGACCGAAAAAAGTGCTAGGCGCACCCTACAAATTAAGCCACAAATTAAGCGGTGAAGTATTTGGCGGCTGGGTGATAGGTGATAATTGCGGTTGTGGATTGTTCGGGATAAAGTTGTTCGCTTTCATCCATGTAGAGGTTGATACGATCGCACTTTAACAATTCCAGTTGCTTGTACTGATCCGCCATATTCGGACAAGCAGGATAGCCGAAACTGTAGCGCGAACCGCGATATCTTTGTGCCAGCATATCGCGAATGTTGTCCGGTTCTTCGCTACCAAATCCCAATTCCCGGCGAATTCGCGCGTGAGTCCATTCTGCTATTGCTTCCGCCGTCTGCACCGCTAACCCGTGAAAGTAGAGATAATCGGTATATTGATTGTTAGCAAATAGCTTCTGCGCGTACTCTGTAGCAATTTCTCCCACTGTCGCTACTTGCATCGGAAATACATCGATTTTACCCGATTCTTTGGGGGCGAAGAAGTCCGCAATACACAGCCTGCGCGCCGATTTTTGCCGGGGAAATGTGAATGTTGCAGCGGGTGTTGCAGTCACAGGCAAGATGCCTGTGCCACTATTTTCCACAGGCAAGATGCCTGTGCCACTATTTTCCACAGGCAAGATGCCTGTGCCACTCTCTTTTGTGGGGCGGGCATCTTGCCCGCCACTGATTATTGTTTGCCCGCCACTGATTATTGTTTGCCCGCCACTGATTATTGTTTGCCCGCCATTCATAATTTCCGGGTGATACAAATGCAAGGAATTTCCCTCAGCTTGACAGGGAAAATACCCGTAAATTGCTTGCGGATGCAGTAACTTTTCGGTGATAATTTTGTGTTTCCACTCTTTCAATACGGGATAAACTTTCTCAGCTAAGAAAGCATCGTATTCTTCCCGCGATTGGTCTTTTGGCTTGCGGAACTGCCACTGACCGGCAACTAAGGCTTGCAAATCTAAGTGCCAGAAAATCTCTTCAAAGGGGATGTCTTCTCCCTGCAACAGTTTTGTTCCCCAGAAAGGAGGAGTCGGGCGATCGATATCTGCTGAAACTGCTTCGGATCGCTTGGTGTCTATCACCACAGGAGTGTCTGCTTTCTTGGCATCTTCTACAGAAGTTTCTGGCGATGCTTTAGCTGCTTTAACCGCCCCATTCTCATGCCCTACTTCATCTAAAAACCCTTGCAAGTCTTCCCACTTACCAGCCGATTTTGCTGGCATGAGTTTGTCCATAAAATGCAAGTCAGAAAACGCATCTTTGCCGTAAACAACTTTACCTTTGTAAGTATTTTGGCAGTCTTCATGTACAAACTTGGGAGTCAAAGCCGCGCCGCCCAAAATTACGGGAACGGTGATTCCTTTATGGTTGAATACTTCCAGATTTTCTTTCATGAATGCGGTGGATTTTACCAGCAAGCCACTCATGGCAATACAGTCGGCTTTGTGCTTTTCGTAGGCTTCGATGATATTGTCAACTGGCTGCTTAATTCCCAAATTAATCACGCGATAGCCGTTGTTTGATAGGATAATATCAACTAAGTTTTTGCCGATATCGTGAACGTCGCCTTTGACAGTAGCAATGATGAATGTTCCTTTGGCGTTGTCGCCGGATTCGGACTTTTCCATGTACGGTTCTAAATAAGCAACTGCGGCTTTCATGGTTTCTGCTGATTGCAAAACAAAGGGCAGTTGCATTTGTCCCGAACCGAACAATTCTCCGACTACTTTCATGCCGTCTAATAGGAAAGTATTGATAATGTGGAGGGGCGGATAGGTTTCTAATGCTTTGGCGAGTTGGATATCTAGTCCAATGCGTTCGCCGTCGATGATGTGCTGCTTCAGGCGTTCTTCTACCGGGAGGTTTGCGTCTTCTGTCCGATCGCGCTTGGTAGTTTTGCCCGCAAACACCGTTGTCAGGTCGCCCAAGGGGTCGTAAACGCAAATATCGCCGTCAAACTCCCGTTCGTCGTAAATCAGTTTACGGCAGATTTCTTGGTGTTTGGGGTCGATTTTGGCGATCGGCAAAATCTTATTCGGGCTGACAATTGCCGAGTCCATCCCCGCTTGCGTTGCTTCGTGCAAAAACATCGAATTCAAGACTTGCCGCGCCGCCGGATTCAAGCCGAAGGAAATATTAGAAACTCCTAAGATGACGTGACAACCTGGCAATTCTTGGCGGATGCGGCGGATCGATTCGATGGTGGCTTTGCCGTTTTTTCTGTCTTCTTCAATCCCAGTAGAAATTGGCAAAGCTAGGGTGTCAAAAAAGATTTCCTCGGCGGGAATTCCGTAGGCGACGGCGGCGTTATATGCGCGCTGGGCGATCGCAAATTTTTGGTCGGCCGTTCTGGCCATCCCGTCTTCGTCAATTGTCCCGATAACTATGCCCGCGCCGTATTTTTTTGCCAACTCCAAAACTTGATAAAAACGCGGTTCTCCGTCTTCGTAGTTAGTGGAATTCAGCAAGCATTTGCCGCCCGCAACTTTTAACCCCGCTTCCATCTTTTCCCATTCTGTGGAATCCAGCATTAAAGGGAGAGTTGCATTCGTCACCACGCGGGAAACTAATTCTTTCATGTCTCGCACGCCGTCGCGGCCGACATAATCAACGTTGACATCGAGAATGTGCGCGCCTTCTCGCACTTGTTCCCTGGCCATTGCTACTAAACCGTCCCAGTCTTCGGCGTTTAGCAAATCGCGGCATTTTTTGGAACCGCTGGCGTTGAGTCTTTCGCCGACAATTAAGAAGGAATTCTCTTGTTCGTAGGGTTGGGCGGTGTAAATTGAAGCGGCGGAAGGTTCCCAAGTAAATTCGCGGATTTTGGGTTTAAGAGTTTTGCCAATTTCTGATAGTTCGCGGATGTGATCGTAGCGGGTTCCGCAGCAGCCGCCGATGACTTGCACGCCTAAGTCTTCGACAAAGCGCATCAAGGCCATTTTTAATTCTATGGGCGTGAGTTTGTAGTGCGCGTGGCCGCCGATGTTTTCGGGTAAACCGGCGTTGGGAACGCAGGAAACGACGAAGGGCGAATGTTCGGAAAGGTATTTGACGTGTTCGGCCATGCGATCGGGGCCGGTGGCGCAGTTTAGGCCTAAGATATCTATGGGATAGGGCTGCAAAATTGCGAGGGCGGCGCTGATATCGGAACCGACTAACATTGTGCCGGTGGCTTCCATTGTGACTGATACCATTAACGGAATCCGCGCGCCTTTTTTCTTAAATACTTCTTCAATGGCATTTAATGCTGATTTAATTTGCAGCACATCTTGACAAGTTTCGACAATAAATAAGTCAACGCCGCCGTCATAAAGTCCTTCTGCTTGTTCCGCAAAAGCGGCGGTGAGTGTGTCGAAATCGATGTGTCCTAATGTTGGCAATTTGGTGCCTGGCCCGATCGATCCTGCGACAAATCGAGGCTTTTCTGGCGTGGAAAATTCGGCGGCGATACCCTTGGCGAGTTCGGCTGCTGTTTTGTTGAGATAATATGCTTTGTCTGCTAAATCGTACTCGGCGAGTACGATGGAAGCAGCGCCAAAGGTGTCTGTTTCGATGACATCGGCCCCTGCTTCGAGAAATCCCCGGTGAACGTTGGCGACGGCTTCCGGTTTGGTGTGGACGAGATATTCGTTGCAGCCTTCGTATTCTTTGCCGCCAAAGTCTTCTGCGGTGAGGTTTTGGACTTGCAGGTTGGTTCCCATTGCGCCGTCGAAGACAATGACGGGGCGCGAGGGGTGGTGGAGTCGATCGAGGAATCTGCTATTCATAAGCGGTAAAAAAAAACGCAGGTGCTATATATTTACAATTTTATCTATTCTGCAATATTCTCAACAGTTATGTGAATCTTGGGGAATGACTAATGACTGAAGGATTTAATGCTGTTGACAGTAGTTCGATCGTACCTGTAATTTTACCGATCGCCCTGGATAATTGTCAAAATTCTGTTGTGGGCGAGGCTGCGGGGGGAAAACTGGCGATCGGCGGCGAGGGATTTTTTCGCTTAACTACTGATGATTTTCGGAAAAATGCGATCGCCACAATTAAGCGAGTGATGTTTAAGGGCGATCGGATTCTCTTACAGCAAGCCGGGGAAGATGTAGGGGCGATCGTTTTAGAATCAGAGTTTCACAAACTGAACTATTTGATGGCAGAACTCAAACCCTCGCAATTCTTGCCTGAAGAAGAGGAATATTATGAAGATGAAAGAGCAATCCACTGCATTTACCCAGACGAACTTGTAGATGATATTGATAATATATTAGCAGATGTCAATGAATTTGACGAATTATTTGGTTTGCTACCAACGGCAGAAATGGGACAGGATGTTGATATTTTTATGCCTGTAGCTATTCTGATGTCTGCAGATAGATTTTGGGTGCCGGATTATGTAATAGCTGAACGACAGGCGATCGTGGTTAAATAAGTATATTCCTGAACACAGAAACCGGATTTTTTCCGAAAATCTTGCATCCCTGCCTTAAAAACTGGTAAAAAACCCGGTTTCTTTCGTCAGTGCGTAATATCATTTCCGTTTGATTCGTCCTAGTATTATATAAATTTTTGTCTGGGCGGGTTCGCCGATATATTTAATAAGTATCGACAAATTATATAAACCCGCCCTGCCCGTACCAGGACGATGCAACCGGATTTAATATAAGTCATGATATTCCTGGACGCAGAAACCGGATTTTTTAGAAAAATCTTGCATCCCAGCCTTAAAAACTGGTAAAAAACCCGGTTTCTTTGGTATTTATGCGTAAGTCCTAATCTGGATTTGCGGCTGTTTAAAAATGGGAAATCCATCAGGAGTTTTCAAGATTTTCCCCTGTCGATCCAGTTCGACATCACAGAATACATAATTATCACTCGCATCTCGCATTAAAGCAGGTTCTCCGTCAACAATTTGGTAAGCAGGACGATAAAATTGAACCATGCCTTGATTTTCCACAATTTGTCCGTGTTCATCCCGTAAAATTGGACAACTCACTAATTTGTCTTCCGCATCAATAGCCCAAGAATTAGTTGCGGGATCTAGCAACAATTCCGGGTAAATATTTTGACCGCTAGATGACTTCAGCAATTCACCTTGTTCATCAACTAATGGCATGAAGAAAACAGGTTCTCCTTGAGAATTGCGAAGTAGTTCGTTAGTTTGGGGATGGCGCAGCGGAATTGCTCTCGGTGCAAGCAATTCTACATCGTCCAATTCGGGATGGGGCGGGTGCAAACTCGGTAATTCAGCATCTGTTGCAATGTCGTAATGGCGGGTATATTGCACGGCGGATTTGGTAAATCCAGCCCGCTGCAACATGGCTTGAATGCCCGGTTGGTCGGCGGCAATTAGCAAGTCTATATCGCTGACTTTCATGGTTTTAGCGTGGGCGATCGCAGCTTTTGCTAGCATTTGAATTGCTTCGGATTTCCGGTGCTCTGGCTGGACGTACATCCCCAAAACGGAACCGACGCGGCGGGATTGAAACGGATTTTCAATGTTGTG
This sequence comes from Microcoleus sp. N3A4, assembly GCF_036701805.1. Lineage (NCBI taxonomy): Bacteria > Bacillati > Cyanobacteriota > Cyanophyceae > Oscillatoriales > Microcoleaceae > Microcoleus > Microcoleus sp. N3A4. The sequence goes on along the minus strand of NZ_JAUBRJ010000042.1, from coordinate 37,699 downwards.
TTGTTGAATCAAGTATTCGGGGAGACTGGCGGGCGGGGCTTCGTCGTAATAGTAGATAAATAGACAGCCGATAATGCTGTCGCTATGTTCTAATAACCAGCAGAAAGAAAGTGGTTTTTCGAGTTGGTTGGTGACGTATTTTTCAAAGTCAAAGTTAGGTTTGACCAGCATTGAGGGGTCAATGGATTCGCGTTCTGCGGCGAATGCTTGCCAGAGGGGGGCGATCGCCCTTGCGTCTTCTGCGGTGGCTAGACGGTGGCTGTAAGGGGCGATGGGGGCGATCGGCATAGCTGCGACTGTCATAGTTTTTTGGGGATGAATTTGCCTCGAAGGTGAAACCCTTCTATTGTTTATTGGGATTTCGCGGGGTATTTTTATGCAAAAGCCGAGTTTTTGTAATAAAAGTTAATATATAGGACTTACGCATGGGGGCCCAGAAACCGGGTTTTTACGAAAATCCTTGGTTACAGCACGCAAAAACCGCCAAAAACGCGGTTTCTGCGATCGGAGTGCGTAAATCTTGGATGAATCTCGCTACAAAATCGTCAAATAAGTTTCTGTTGGACTGATGGGTAACGCCTTCAAAGTTTGATTTTGCAAATCGATTTCTAACCCTAAAGCTTCTAAAGGTATGACTCCCAAAAGAGCATCTTTACCTCCTGGTAACTCCAAGCACTCGAAGGTTCCTTCGCGATCGAACAAAGAACCAACCCTAGCAGATGTCATCGAAAAGTTAGACAAGCTATCGACTGAAGTTGACAAGCTATCTAGGGATTATGAGAGGTTTAACGATCGCTTTTCTAATTACCAGCAAGCGACTCAGTGGGTGGTGCAACTTGCTTTTACTTTAATTGCTAGTGCTACTATTACAGTCATTATCACTTCAGTGGTGCGGAAGTAATCGAGAATGGGGCGATCGCGCGGATCGAGAAACCGGGTTTCTTCCTAAATATTTCGGTAGGATGCAAAAGTTATCGCAGAAACCCGGTTTCTGGCAGAGGGGCGATCGCTCTCTAATTCTAGGGGTTATATTTCTGGCTTATGTAATAATCGGCAGAATCCTGATTCGGGAACGCGAGGGATCGATCGTGATTAAAGCACCGCCATCTAATTCTGATTCAAACTGACGCATAAGTAGGTCGGCATAAAAAAACCAAAGTAAGTAAAGAAATGTTAAGAGCGGGAACGGGAACTAAATTTAAAGCGATTAGTTGTATAATCTCCTCGTTCTCCTCTAGCTTCAATTCCATCAATTACTGCGTAGGCAATATCTAGTTCGTCTTCAAACATTTTTCCTACCAGTTCATGATTTTTAAGTTGTTGCCATTCCAGTTCAATTTTGTTCATTTCTGAGCAGTATTCTGGTAAAAAGAAAATATACAAGCCCTGGCTTTCCCACTGGGACCATTTTTGTTGGACATCTAGGGATTTGTGTATGGGACAGTTATCTTGAATTATCACTCTGATCCGTCCAGTTGATTTCATTTCATGCTTCAGCTTGTCGATCTTCATTTTCCATAATTCTGATATATGATTCGCTACTGAAACTCCCAATAACCAAGCCATACGAGAAACTGATACACGGCTGTAGCAATCCTAAAATACTCAATCTTCGCCCCCTTCGTTTTGTTGGCTCTAACCGTTTTTGCGCTCCAATTGGGTAATATGTATATCCATTGGGGCTCCACAAACAAAAACCTGATTCATCCAGGTATTTCTGATCGATTTCTCCCGCAGAGTAGTGCCAATTCCAACATATCTTGATCTGCCTGTTTGAGCGATCGTCGTAATGGGTCTTGCTTCTGTTTATGGCCTTGTCGCGCTCGTTTCCAAATAATCTTTTTTTTTGAGAATTCGTCTTAATCTGTCAGGGCTTAATTTGACCCCGCGTTCTTGTTCTAATTTTTGGGCAAGTTGACGACTATTATATCTGCGTGGTTCATGGAGGAGAGATTCTTCTAGATGAACAATATCTGATTCTTTCCATGTTTGTTTTACCCCTCTGCCTCTGGTTGACCATAATCCTACCAAACCCATTTTGAGCCACCGATGAATTACTTCTCTAATTGTTTGCTCCCTACAATGAAAATGAGCTGCAATCTCCTCTATATACCACCCCTGGGAGTTTAACCTAATAATTTGCGCTCGTTCTTTTACTTTCTGAGAGACTGTTGTTGCTGTTCTCAATTCAAATAGTGTTCTGTCTTCTTCTTGGTTGAGAAATACTCTTAAACGAGCGCCCATATTTGTTTGTTTTGTAAATTTAATTCGAGGGTTTACTTATCTTAACCTACTTTTTTTTTTTACACTTACCCACTTAATTTGCAGGATATTCTCTGAAATGCCTGTGGATGGACGTGGGGAGAAAGCAAATTTTAGAAGATACGTTTGATTAGGTTCTGTGAGTATATCTTGATAAATGCTACCTCTTTGGGTCAAGTCTCCATCTAACTCAAGAAGCTGAAAACCTGCTGCTGGGCTACCAGCAGCATAACGCTGTATTTCAAGTCTGGAACCTAGAGCTAAGTTCCATCCTGGTATGGAAGTTAAGTTATGAGGTAAAGGAGCTGGAGGACTCCAGGGAAAAACAGTCCAAGTGTTGTTAGGTAATGTTACTTCCTCAAAGCTACCATTCAATACAAGATTTGCTGCTAATCCCGGTGCAGCAACTCCACAACTCAATCCCAATACTAGACTCCAGAAACTCCCTCGGACAAGCCAATTTGAAATTGACGGCATTAGTTTTACCCCAGTTTGAATAAAATACATAGAACCCGATCGCCCTTGAATCAAAACAACAACAGTTACTGAGGACGATCGCCCTTTTCCCCAAAAGCCCGCGCCAGCAAAGCTATCCCGAAAAAAATCGCCCCTTGTTTTTACTTACGAAACCACCCCAAACTTTTTACGCAAACCTCAAAACTTTTTTCTCAAAACCCCTCTAAAGTAAAGTTTTGTAACAATTTCCCTATAAATGCGTAAAAACTTCCGACGATATCCGAAATATAAATATAAGTTCCACCAGACTGCACAAAAATACGCAGAGGAGTGAGGATATCTCGATGGAAGACAAAATCGATTTGCAGCTCAAACAGCTAGCCCTGGAAGCTCAACAGCACCCAGCCAGAAGCCAAGAGCGACAGATAGCATTAACCAAATTGATAGACCTAATTTACCGTCATAACAGACTTACTCGTCCCCACATAGATGACAGCCTTCTTCATCTTTACGAAGACATTTACAGCGAATCCCGGTTGAAAATAGTTGAGCATATCTGTCAAAACATTGACATCTATGATTCACAAAAACCAGTCATGGCTTGGGTGAATCACTTCTTTAAATTTAGATTTAAAGATGTGTGCGATCGATATAGGAGAGAAATAAATAGAAAAGACAAATTACTCTCCTACAATTACTTAGAGAATATGCCATCACCAGCACCAGATTTCTTTGACGACTCTGAAATGCTGCGTAGATTTATAGAAGAAGACCCTGAAGGTATTTTCAGAAATACATCATTAAAAAGTCGCCCAGATATAACTTTGCAAGATGTAGTATTAGCTAGATTAGACGATCTAACATGGGAAGCCATAGGCAATAAATTTGGCATCACTCCTCAAACAATTAGCAGTTTTTTACAGCGAAATCTGAGTAAATACAATGATGTAATTCGTAATAATTTACAGTAGGATTTGATTGATGAAGCGGAGAAATTAATGATGAGTAAAATGATTGAACCAATAACTTTCACAGTGCCACTATCCTTTGAAGCGCACGAAATTGCCCAACAGTGCAGCAAGCAATCCAGTCAAACAAAATTCAAACAAGTTTATCTCAATACCCTCGCAGTGTATGCGGTAGATTCTTACTTGCGGTGCATGGGATTTGAGACAGATTGGCTCCTTAGCGACAGTCGCAATCCGTTAATGCTGAAACTTATGGATGTAGCGGATTTAGACGTTAAACAGGTAGGAAAAATAGAATGCCGTCCCGTCTTGCCAGATGCCGACGCTTGTCAGATTCCCTACGATGCTTGGGGAGACAGAATTGGTTATGTAGCCGTACAGTTAGACCAATCTTTGAAACAAGCAACGCTGTTAGGATTTACCAGAACAGTAGCTAAAGAAGTACCTCTGGCTGAAATGAATTCCCTCGAAGATTTGCTCGTCTACATGAATCGAATTCAACAACTGAAACCTGTTAATTTAATGAACTGGTTCGATGAAGTTTTTGATGCAGGATGGCAAGTAATTGACGAGCTATTAAATCCCAAACAATTGCAATTTCGCTCTTTTAGAAGCAACAATACAGTACCCATCGATCGCGGTCAGAAAATTGACTTGGGAATGCAATTAGCAGAACACTCCGTAGCACTGCTAGTCACCATCCCCCCAGAACCAGATTCAGAACTGGATATTGTCGTGGAAGTGTATCCGATGGGAAATCAAACTTATTTGCCTCCAGGGTTGAAATTGACGCTGACAGATGAGTCGGAAGAGGTTATTTTTAAGGCTGAATCGAGAGATGCTGACAACTTTATTACTTTTACATTTACTCTTGACTTAAGGGAATTGTTCAGCATTACTGTAGCACTGGGAGAGGTAAATGTGAAGCAATCTTTTCGTTTGTAGTAGTAGTCTGACTGGGTTATATTTCCTCGTTAGCCTCTAGTCCGCCAGGGAATGAATTCCACGGGGCTTTTAGTAAAAGTCCTCGCTATGAGGACTAATGAGTTCTTGAGTCCTCATAGCGAGGACTTTTGCTTTGAGGCAGGGGTTTTAACCCTTGCCGGAGTGTGGGTTTAAGATTAAATTGTCAGGAATCGACTCTGCCTGAGAATCATAAAATAGCTTTCTTCCTTCTTCCTTCTTCCTTCTTCCTTCTTCCTTCTTCCTTCTTCCTTCTTCCTTCTTCCTTCTTCCTTCTTCCTTCTTCC
>NZ_JAUBRJ010000042.1:0-32663 GCF_036701805.1 Microcoleus sp. N3A4 | reverse complement strand
TTCTCCTATATGTCATCATTAACATTTCAAAACTTTCGCGGTCAAAATCTCCAAGGTTGTTCTTTCAAAGGCCTTGACCTGACTAATACAGATTTCTCGAATGCAGATATCCGAGGTGCAGATTTTACCAATGCAATTCTCGATGGTGCTAATTTCAATCACGCTCATTGCGGAGTAGCCAGAAAATCGCAAATCAAAATCTTCATAATTGTAGCACTGCTCTCGGCAATATCAGGAATAGCTGCTGTAATTGCTGTTGATAATACCTTCAAATCTCTAATTTCCAAAACAACGGATAATATCGGTTTTATTCCCACTGCAATCATCTTATTAGTCAATGCTATTCTCTTGACTGCCATGATTCGCGAAGGAATACAAAAAGCGTTGGATTATTTAGGTATTGCGGCTGCTATTTTTGTACCTTTAATTGGTTTTTTATCTGCGTTCTCAAATGATAAACATCCCATACTTTCGTGGTTAAGGTCTTTTAGAACTGGTGCCTTAATGAGTGCCTTGTCTGGCGAAACGAAGGCTAATGATATTCCGTTTTTAATTGTGACATTAACTGCGGCTGTCGTTGCAACTACGATCGCAGTTGTAGCTCTCCCTTTAGCCCTAGCATTGGCTGAAGTTGTTTTAGGGAGGACGATTGCAGCTTTAGCTGTATTTGAAGCTCTGGCTATAAGTGCGATCGCCACCGGAATTATTGTCAAAAATTCAGCTAGATATTTGCATCCAGAGCATAAAATTGTAACTCTGAATCAAGTGGTACTAATTGTTTTGGCTGCGAGCTTAGCTGTAGCTTTAATCTTATTGGGAACTCATATTGCTAAGAGAGTTTTAGCCGAAGATGATAAATACGCCGTAATTCGCCAGTTAGCGATCGTCATTGGTGCGGCTGGCGGCACCAGCTTTTGCGGCGCTCAATTAGCCAATACTAACTTCAGTTATGCTACCCTCAAAAACACCGATTTTAGATTTGCTACTATCCACCGAACTATGTGGCATCACGCTCGTTTTCTCGACTGGGCAAGAGTGGATGAGACAATATTAATTAATCCAGCAGTGCGAGAGTTGCTTGTCACCAGCAACGGCTATCACAAATCCTATCAAGGCATGGATCTGAGAGGAGCAAACCTGATAGGTGCAGACCTCAGCTATGCCCAACTTCAAACAGCAGACCTCAGTCAAGCGACTTTGGAAGCTGCTAATTTAGAATATGCAATATTTAGTCAAGTTCAGGCGATCGGCACTGATTTCAGCAATGCCAAAATGACTGGTGTTTGCGGTTTGGGAACCTGGAATATTGACAGCACTACGGAACTAAAATGGGTAGACTGTAAGTGGGTTTATTTGCTAGAAGAACCGAAGCCGGGAACGGACGATCGCGAACGCCGCCCCAGCAGCAGTCGCGACTACTATCAACCAGGAGAATTTACCATTTTTTTTCAAGAAGTTGTCAATACAGTTGACTTAATTTTTAACCACGGTGTTGACTGGAAAGCTTTCGTAGAATCTTTCCAACAAGTGCAAGTAGAAAATCAAGGCATAAAACTGAATATTCAGAGTATTGAAAATAAAGGAAATGGAGTTGTCGTCAAAGTCAGCGTACCTCCTGATGCCGACAAAGCAAAAATTCACAATGATTTCAATTTTGTCTATCAAGAAATGCTACAACTGCTAGGAACAGAAGTACCTGCCCTGCAAAACTCGGCAGAACAAAGCCAATACTTGCTGTCAGTAGTGGAGGATATAGTCAGACCGTTGTCTGAACAAGTAGTCATCTTAAACTTGGCTAGCGGCGACTTGAAACAAGGGTTTGACGTGACAGTTGATATTTGGTGCGATCGCCAGCGTTTAGCAATAACATTAGAAGGCAAGTTACCACCCAAACCAGAAATTTCCCAACATTATCAACAGTGGCAACAAATGTATAACATTCAAAACCATAAGCGAAAAAACCGTGCCATAAAAATAAAACCAGGTATCACTAACTGTTCCATAGAGGAGCTAAAAACCTTAGCTGAAGAAGTAGAAATAGATGTAAATACTTGGCTAAAATCCGAACATTTTTTCTCAATCCAGCAGGGATTACAGGACAAGTTAAACTGCACTGACGAAGTGCGGGTAATCATCCAAACAGAAGATAACTTACTGCGAAAACTCCCCTGGCATCAATGGAAATTTTTTCATGCTTACTGTAAACCAGAAGTAGCTTTAAGTCGCAAGGTATCTAACAGAGTCAAAAAATCTGTACGCTCCAGAACTAAAGTAAGAATTTTGGCAATCTTGGGCGACAGTACAGGAATTAATGTCGATAACGATCGGCAGATATTGGAGCATTTGTCAGAAGCAGAAACCATATTTTTGGTAGAACCAACTTACCAGGATATTAAGGAATATCTCACCGATGAAATAGGCTGGGATATCTTGTGTTTTTCTGGTCACAGTCAGAGCGAAGTAGATGGCAGTACGGGGGTGATTTGTATCAATAAAACAGATAAGTTAACCGTGGAACAGCTAAAAGATTCCTTGAAAATAGCTATTGAACGGGGTTTGGAAATAGCAATCTTTAACTCTTGCGATGGTTTAGGATTGGGGAAGCAATTAGCCCATCTAGATATCCCTCAAATTATCGTGATGCGGGAACCGGTGCCGGATTTAATCGCCCAGGAGTTTCTGAAAGTTTTTCTCAAAGCTTTTGCTGGCGGCAATTCTTTTTATGTTTCCGTGCGGGAAGCACGAAAACATCTAAAAGATGATTGGGATCTGGAAATTCCCGGTGCTAGCTGGTTGCCTGTTATCTATCAGAATCAAGCTGAGTTTCCCAAGACTTGGCAAAAATTGCAGGGAAATAGTTGACGGCTAGTTAAATAATTGTAGATTTTGCTTGAGGAGGCCAATTATGTCTGTTGTCGATCGACCTTTTAATGGCGGGAAAGACACCCACCCTATGAGAAAATTAAACTATTGTGGAACAGGCATCTTGCCTGTTGGTGAAAAAGGCTTTACTTTGATTGAATTGTTGGTTGTGATATTTATCATTGGGATATTATCAGCTATTGCTTTACCTACTTTCCTCAGATTAATCAGCAAAGCTAAAGAAAGTGAAGCTACACAATATATTAGTTATCTGAACAAACATCAAACTTCGGAATATTTAGAAGGCTCTGGATTTACTAACTCTTTCGGCACTCTCTCATTTCCGCAGCCGCAAACAGCAAGTTCTGCGGCTGGTATTTTAAAATCTGTTGGCTTTTCCGTGGCAGAAACAAACAATTATTTATACGGGATAAAAATTGCCACTTATAATAACAATCCGCTGGCTGTTCAAGTAGCTTTGTCTAAACAATTAGGCGTTGAATCTTATTTCGGAATTGTGTATATCAAAGACAACAGCATTACCTGCGGGCCAGTTGCATTACCGATCAGCTTGTCTTCTCCGGTGTTTCAACAGTTAGGAATATTAAACAATTTGATCTCGAATCCAGGGAATTATTGCCCTCAGTTGTTTTCATGAAAAAATTGATAAGTAAGCCCACATAAAAAACAGAATACGCAGATCCCGGACTTCTTAAACAAGTCGGGGATCTAAAAGAAGAGCATTTTACGTTAAATAATGACCAGACGATTCAGTAACTAAAGCATTAAGATTTCTTTCTCATCTTTCTGTTAGAAGCTCTTTTAGGCAATTGCTTAATTTGACGATCGCCTACTTGAACTTTGACTGCTATGTGATTTTCTTCCGGTTCTCCGACTTGGGCATCGACAATTTCCTCTTCATCATTAATGCCGCTGATTTCAGCCTCTTCAACTTCCTCAAACTCCGACGAATGCGGTTGATTTTCTATTAGCTGGACTGCTAATTGTTCTAGGTTGTGACTAATTTCAGTTTCTCGGATTTCATTCTCTGTTTCCGGGGTCAATAAATCTGCCTCTGACACTGAACAGTCCTCTACTTCTTGACTGACTTCACTTTCTATGATTTGATTATCTACGATCTCCATTGGTAGCTGCTGCTGTGACGCTAACAACTCTTCAAGGCGATCGCCAAGGATTCTGATCTGTTCATTAAGCAGACGAATTTCTCTATCTTGCTGCTGAATCTTTTCCTCGCCATCAGCAATAATCCCATCTCTCTCTAAAATTAAGTCATTTCGAGTTTGCAATTCTAAAGCGTTCATTGCTGCTTTAATTAAATTATAAAAATGCGACTGAGATACATCAACTTTTTTAGCATTCTGGCGAGTTTTTCCTAAAAGCCCAATTTTTTGTCCTTGCTTAACTGCTAACACAAAACCTTGATAATTTTTAATTTTTAATTCTTTGACAAAATCAACTTGAACTAAGCTGCAAGTATATCTCCGACGATCGAAGTAAAATTCTGCTTTCATAAAAAAGCACCCCTTTCTGCTATATTCCCGCCAAATTATAGCACAAACAATGTTAAAACTAGAACAAAATTTCTAAATGTAAGGTGCACGCCAAGTACCATACCGTACTTTCAAATGTATGCGATGTCAAGAGTTGTTCAGGACTAAGGCTAAAAAATGGTTTGACGCCCCACTTATAGCTGTAAGGTACGCACTGCGTACCCTACAAAATTAGGTTCTGTCTCCAGGAGTGTTGCTGCTAAAACAAGAAAAAATACAGCACCGATCGCCCATTTTAATCAAAAACCTACTCAACCTTACCAAGGTTCTGCAAAAAATACTCTCAATCTTTCTGCTTAGCAAAATCTGCCAACTGCGACATACAGCATATTCCATGTATATGCGGTACACACAACAAGGGTCGTAAGTAAGGTGCGTCGCCACCGGTCTATCTGCAAGTTCCATTGAACCCGCTTCGCGGCGACGCACCCTACATAACACGTACCACACAATATAGCTTTATAGTGTACTTGATGAACCTGGAATATGCTGTATTTTATAAATTAATTAATTGCTTTCTTTGCTGACATAAGCGATTTCCAATCCGTGACGATAATAAGCTGTTTCTAAATTAACTATTTGAGCTTTAACTTGAGGCTTTAATTCAAACAAACTTAACTGTATTGGTTCTGGTTTTTTTGCTTTGTTAAACTTGCTCAAAAGTCTTGCTTCTAAATGCTGGTGCGATTCTAAATTGCCATCTGACAGAATGTGATTAATTTTTAAATTAAATTCTTTCAGTTTGTGGCAAACTAAAATAGTCCGATGACAAGTAATCGGGTCTTTTTCCGCACACATTAAACTGATTTTATAATTGGCTGCGCCTTTGAGCAAGCGCTGAATTCCTGCGGAAAATAGAGGAGTTGCTGCTATGCGATCGTATAAAGCTTTACCGCTATAATCGTAACAGCTTAAATCTTCCGGTCTCGCGCCCAACTCTTTGCCTAAAAAAACATATTGAATGCCGACCCTTGACAGAGAAGCTGTAATTTCCGATTTATTAAAATGAGGTAAATAGCGGCTGAAAGGATGCGATCGCACGTCCGCAACTGCTGTAATTCCATGTTGTTGCAGCAGCAAAACAAACGCTTCAATACTCAGATTGGAGTGTCCGATCGTAAATAATTCCATTGCTTCGATCTTGCTATTCAGTGTTTGCCTTGCGGACGAGAGTTTGTGTAGCCCGATTGTTTCAACTTATAGACTTCAACCTGTGGGTTTTTTAACCAAATTTTGAATCAAAATTTGCACGGCCAGCAGCATCAAACCCACAGCCGCCATAGCAAAAACACCAGTCCCCAAAGCAGCCATTCCTACTACCAAAGTTCGCACGGCTACCGAAATTTTAATCGCAGTAATATTGTCCGAATGAACTGGCTTACTTGCAAAACTTTGAGCGATCGACATAGTTAGCGCGTACAAAGGTACCGCAAAGCAGCCCGCCATCAGCGAACCAGTCAGACACCGCAATACCGTCGGCGACTTGGGCGGCAAAGAATCCTCAGCAGAATTTGGAGGTTGAGAACTAGAATTAGGATTAGTTAAATCAGCCATTTAGATTTTAGATTTTAGATTTTAGATTTTAGATTTCGGGTGAATTGACCAAAATAAAAATCCGTGTTTCGTTCCACTTTACCAGTTTTTAAAGCTGATTAGACTGTTGGTAAAATTAGATTCATCTGCGTCGATCGCCCTCGATCGCTCCTTTCGTATCGTTTCCCTCTGAAACAATCCGAATCCCCGTATTGCTAAACTTTGCTACCCAAAAATCCAAATCGGGAGAAGCGATCGCACTTTTAACCCGTTCCAAAACCTGCTGAGCCTGCTCTGGAGACTCCGCCAGCGCAAACACCGTCGGCCCGGAACCCGACATCATCGTTCCCAAAACCCCCGCCGACTCAAAAGCCTCCCGCAACTGCAACACCTGCGGATACACGGGCAAGGCAACTTTTTCTAAATCGTTGTGCAGCAATTGACCAACTTTCGATCGATCTTTTTGGGCGATCGCCCCCACCATCGGCCCCGAATGCAGCCGTTCCCGGCGACAATCCAAATCTTCCGCTGCACAATAGGAACTACTGAACTGCTGGCGATAAGTTTGATACGACCATGCCGTAGAAATACTGAGATTGCGGTACTTGGCCAACACCACAAAAAAGCCCCCCAAATCAGGCAGCGGCGACAGTTTATCTCCGCGACCAGTTGCCAAAGCCGTACCTCCAGTAATGCAAAAAGGCACATCCGAACCCAAAGTTCCCCCCAACTCTTGCAACTCCGACTGAGTAAGTCCCAATTGCCACAGCAAATCCATCCCGACTAACACCGCCGCCGCATTTGCAGAACCGCCGGCGAGCCCCGCCGCCACCGGAATGTGCTTGTGAATGACAATCTCGACTCCGCCGTATTTCGCCAAAGCATCGGGGAATTGCTTCGCCAACAAATCCGCCGCCCGGTAGGCCAGGTTATTCTTATCAGGAGGGACTTGCGGGTGATCGCAGCGCACTCGAATCGTGTCCGTACCGATCGCGCGCAAGTCAATTCGATCGGCTAAATCTATGCTTTGAAGTACCATCGCCAGTTCGTGATATCCGTCGGGGCGATCGCCTATGATTTCCAGATACAGATTGATTTTTGCTGAAGCTAACAGAGAATATGAACGCATAGGTGATTAAGCCGCAGGTGAAAGAAACCCCTGGTTGAAATTAATTGACACCAGTCCGAGTCCATTTTCTCACAACTCAAAGGAAATATTATGCAGGAAATGTGGAAAACTTTTTTTAGTTCCGGGCCATTTATTCCTCACGGTCACTGCTATCTCTGGCAGACCCCGTTAGTCTGGCTTCACGTTACCTCAGATTCGATCATTGCACTGGCGTATTTTTCCATCCCCATTACACTGATTTATTTTATTTCCAAACGCGAAGATTTGCCCTTTGATTGGATCTTTGCCATGTTTGGAGCCTTTATCGTCGCCTGTGGCATCACTCACATATTTGAACTGTGGACACTTTGGCATCCTACCTATTGGCTTTCAGGAACAATGAAAGCAATTACTGCCCTTATTTCATTTGCTACAGTCATACTTTTGGTAGGCTTAATCCCTCAAGCCCTAGCACTTCCCAGTCCAGCCCAGCTAGAATCCGCTAACCGACTGCTAGAAGCTGAAATTGTCGATCGCCACTTAGCAGAAGCTGCACTACAAAAAGCTAAAGAAGAATTAGAAATTCGAGTTGAAGAACGCACCGCAGAGTTAAAGTCTCAAACTCAAAATTTAGAATTTGCCAACCGACTCCTAGCATCTGAAATTGTCGAGCGCCAATTAGCAGAAGCTGCACTACAAAAAGCTAAAGAAGAATTAGAAATTAGAGTTGAGGAACGCACCGCAGAGTTAAAATGTCAAACTCAACAGCTCGAACAAGCATTGTCTGAATTGAAGCAGGCTCAATCAAAGCTAATTCCTAGTCCTGAAATGTCATTTTTCAAGCAGTTATTGACAGAACTGCCTCATCAAATCCACAATCCGATTCACTTTATTTGCGGCAATCTTACTTACGCTCGCGAGTATGTAGATAGTTTGCTAGAACTCGTCGATCTCTATCAAGAGCAGTATCCCCATCCGCTACCAACTATTCAAGAAAAAATTTCTGATATAGATTTAGATTTTATTAAAGAAGACCTACCACAAATATTAATTTCTCTCACAATTGCAGCAGACCGCCTCCGTGGTATTGTCCAGTCACTACGGACTGGTTCTCGCCTTGACGCAGCAGATATAAAAATAGCCGACCTTCACGAAAGTATGGACAGTATACTGAAGATGTTGTCAAGCAGATTGACGCCTCAGCAAGGTTCATGCCACATTGAAGTTATCAAAGAATATGGCAATTTGCCGAAAATAGAGTGCTATTTAGGAGCGATAAATCAAGTATTTATCACTATCATTGGTAATGCGATTGAGGCTTTAGAAGAAAACAGCCACAGCGAGTCGGTTGCAGCCAGTCAACCTGAGCCACGCAATATCAAAATTGCTACCAAACTTTTAGACAATGAACTGGTAGAAATCCGAATTAGCAACAACGGGCCCGAAATAACCGAATCGGTGATGAAGCAGTTATTTAATCCATTTTTTACCACGAAACCAGTAGGCAAACAAGGGATTGGATTGGGTTTATCACTCAGCCATAGCATTATCACAGTAATACATCAAGGCGAATTGCAGTGTATTTCTGCACCGGGGAAAGGTGCGGAATTTATTATTAAAATTCCCATGAGGCTGAAATAAGTAAGCCCATCTCAAAAAACAGAATACCCAGATACCCGCAGGACTTTAAGAAGTCGGGTTTCTCACAAAATCCTGAACTTCAAACCTCGCACATCATATTATTACTCAAACTTACCCATTGAGCCACGCTTAAATCTTCAGCGCGAGATTGAGGATTTATCTGTAACTCTTCTAACAAGTGAACGAGTTTATCTAAATCCACAGCCCCTTTCAAATTATTTCGCAGCATCTTGCGCTTGCTACCAAATCCCAACTTAACTAAATTCTCCAAATAGCGCGGATTAACCGCCGCAGTTTCTATCTGTCTGGGAAGCAGCCGCACCACCGCAGAATCGACTTTTGGCGGCGGAAAAAAGTCTTTAGACGGCACATCGCAAATTAATTCGCATTCTGCTAAATATTGCACCCGCACCGACAAAGCGCCAAAAGCTGTCGAACCCGGTTTAGCGTAAAGCCTTTGGGCTACTTCTTTCTGCACCAAGAGTACGATCGCATCGAAGGGTTTAGCAGCAGGAACAGATATCGTTCCCAGCAGTTTTTGCAGGATCGGGCCGGTGATATTATAGGGAATATTGGCAACAACTTTATTGGGATTTTGGAATTTGGGAAAGGCCGTTAGTTCAGCCTCTAAGTCCATTTCCAGGATGTCGCCTTGCAGCAGTAAAAAATTGTCGGTTTTGCCGAGTTGTTTGGCTAGCTTGAGACACAAATCTCGATCGATCTCCACAGCAACAACAGACTCAGCCGCAGGCAGCAAGCGCCGAGTCAAAATCCCCGTGCCCGGCCCAATTTCCAGGACGCGATCGCGATCCAAAGAAGCTGCTTTCACAATCTTATCTAAGGCTTTCTCGCTTTTGAGCCAATGTTGAGCAAACTGTTTCCGGGGTCTGGTCGATCGCATTGTTTGAATTGTTGGAGAAATCTTAGCCTGCCATTCTATCACAGCTCCATCTCTTTTTTTTACCTGCGGTCATGTTTATTTTTGTTAACAAGTGTTGAATCACAGAAAAAAATTGGTCATCATACAAAAAGCAACGATCGAAAATAAATTTGTCGATCCCCAATCCCCAACAGGACGACACGGAAGTCACAAATACACGGATAGCTGTTTTTCCAAATAACAAATAACCAATAACAAATAACAAATAACCAATAACCAATTCCCCAAAAATGAAATTCCAACGAGTATTTGGTACATTACCCAAAACCACAGCCAGCGCCCCCGGAAGAGTAAACCTGCTGGGCGAACATACAGACTACAACGATGGCTTTGTACTTCCAACTGCGATTCCCCAACGCACAACAGTACAAATCGGCTTCAGCAGCGACGATCGACACCATTTTTATTCAGCAGAATATGACGAACTCATAAATTTTTCAGACGACGATACCATACCGCAAAAATTTGTCACTTATCTCTGTGGCTGCCTCAGACTTTTAGAAAAAGAAGGATACAAAATACCGCCAATAAATCTCTACATTACCTCGACTGTGCCGATCGGAGCCGGTTTGTCCAGCAGCGCCGCTTTAGAAATAGCAACCCTCAGAGGAATGCGCGCGCTGCTCAACCTCCCCATAGACGACGTGCGCCTAGCTCAAATCGGACAGCTAGCCGAAATCCGCTATGCCGGCTTGAACTGCGGGATCATGGATCAAATGGCATCGAGTTTAGCAGACACCAACACCATGCTATTAATCGACACCCGCAGCCTCAAATGCCGCCCGATACCTTTTCCCACAAACACAGAAATTTTAGTAATTGACAGCGGCGAAAGCCACCAACTAGCAGCAGGAAGCGGCTACAACCAGCGGCGCGCCGAATGCGAGGAATCCGCGCGGATATTGGGAGTTAAAGCTCTCAGGGATATCGCCGATCCCCAAGCAGTCGAAATATTGCCCGAACCCCTCCGCAGGCGATCGCGCCACGTCGTTACCGAAAACAACCGCGTACTAGAAGCAGTAAAATCTTTGTCAGCAGAGCGTTTTGGTGAGTTAATGAATGCTTCCCACGCCAGCCAGCGCGACGACTACGAAGTTTCGGTGCCGGCAGTAGACACGCTGGCGGCCATCTTGCAGTCAATCCCCGGAGTCTTCGGCGCAAGGCTTACGGGCGGAGGTTTTGGCGGTGCTTGCGTAGCGCTGGTGGAGAGCGGCAAAGCGGGTGTTATCGCATCAGAGGCGATCGATCGCTACCAGCGCGCGGGTTATACCGGCCGCGTTTTGGTTCCCGAAGTTAAAGTTAATTCTTAACTCCAGAACTATCTCCCGACAGGGAAGGCCACCGCACAGTCACGATAACTGAATCTTCCTCGGCCGACCAATAATGAGGCACTCCCGGCAGCCAGAGAGCATAATCTCCTTCGCGAGAAAGCAAGATTTCTTGCTCTGGAAATTGCAGGCGAAACCGCCCTTTTACCAATATAGAAAGCGTGGTGGCTTCTGCATTTACCGCCCACTGAGTCCTGCAATCTCCGGCGGGGTGAGCGCCCCATTTTACCTCTAATACAGAAGTCGATCGCGCGTCATCTTCAGGCGTCATAAAATGACCTGCAAACCAACCGCCCCGACTTGCACCTTCAGCGCCCGCATTTCCGAAAACCACTTTAGACGACATCAGCTAATCAGGTAAACAACAAAGATGCTTAGATCGGACATCTTGCACCATTTTTTATAAGCTTTTTAGGGGCGGGCAGGATGCCCACCCCACAAGAAATTGACTCTTTGTGGAACAGGCATCTTGCCTGTTCTGAGAATGGTGCAAGATGTTAGTTATATCTGACATCTTGCACCATTTTTAAGCTTTTGATGGGCGGGCAGGATGCCCACCCCACAAGAAATTGACTCTTTGTGGAACAGGCATCTTGCCTGTTCTGAGAAAGGTGCAAGTAATAAGTTAGATCGGGGGACACCATCTAACTATCTAACTTATTACTTGCGGCCAGAAGATTGACCTTCCGTAGTCGCTATTTCCCCAGCTTCCATAAACTGCTTAAAGCGGCGCAAATCGTCGGCAATTTGCTGTTCGGGAGCTTCGCCAAATAGTTTAGCAGCGCCAGCACCAATTGCACCGCCCGGAGGGTTGTATTCTATGACAACTTTTACCTCAGTACCGCGTCCTGCGGGTGCCGGTTGAAAGCGTACAAAACCCGAATTGTCAATATCAGCCCCTTCCACAGACGCCCAAGCAATTAAGCGATTTTCTGCTTCGCGGACAATCTCTGCATCCCATTCTACACTGTTGCCGATCGGCGCGCTGGCAATCCAGTGAGAACGTTTTTCATCAATCACCGCAACGTGTTTGAGATGCTTCATAAACCGAGGCAAATTTTCAAAATCGCGCCAGAAACGGTACAATTCATCAGCCGGTTTGTCGATCGTCACCGTCTTTTCAACTTTAATGCTTTGATTCGGATCGGCAGCCGACTGCAAACCCTCGACAACTCCCAGACCGCGCGCCGCTAAACCGCCGCCCGCAACCGCCAGCAAAGCACCTCTCAAAGAACGCTGCGACAAACCAAAAAGCACCAGCGCCCCGCCGCCAATTAAAGATGCCCAGCGTTCGGTATCGCCGCTGCTACTTTGGTTTTGTTTGTCGGAATTTGTGATTGATGTAGATTCCATTGTTTTAAACCTGGTAAATTAATAGCGAAAAATATACGATCGACTGTCCCTAATTAACTCGGCATAATTTTTTTCATTTTTTAAGAATCTATCTCAACTGCAAACCCCCCTGCCTCTACCTAAAGTAAGGAGTAGCTGTAGGGTTCGTCAATCGATTGTAGATTAAAGAATTAAAGAATTAAAGAATTGAAGAATTGGATAAAGCGACCTCACGGATTCATCCGGGGGCTGGTTATCGGATACTATATTTTTTCTTTCTGCACGGATGAATTCGGGGGCTTGTACCCTGGCTGATGAAGGTCAGCATTCATAATATTTCGATTTTTAAAGGCTTTATTTAAGTGAGGCATTTGACAAGTCGATCGAACTCTCGTATTTTGCCTAAGTTGTAGGGTGCATCGTAAAAAAAACCAGTTTCTGCGTAAGTCCCGCTCTCAATTTAAAATTAGGGGTGAGTGCTTTTCACTTACCCCTACCCCAACTTTTTGCGCCATTGAAACGGCCGTATAGCTGCAACCAATCTGCACAACAGCCGCGCAATTTATCCTAAATATACTTGTCGATGCCGAGGGTCAAAATCGTGAATACTCCCAGCAAATGACCGGCGCTCATTGATGCCAGAAATGCCGGTACGCTAACATTGTTGAACAGAGACGGGAAGGGCAAAGGCATTTTCGGCCCGACGTGGGGATGCCAAATTACGCGGCTGAGAACTAGCAATGCTAAGACATTGCAAACAAACATCACTATCGGTTTTTGCCAATTTCCTGATGCTGTGTCAGTCAGAGTGGATTCTACTACTGCCAGTAAATTTGAGTTAATCATCGTTGATGCTCCTATTTTTCGTAAGCTATACAGAGATGCTCGATGAAATTTGTTGCCAAAAATACAGCAGGGGCGATCGACTTTACGCAATAAATATCTGTTTTACTCTCAATATTCACCGCTCCAGCGGATCGCCCCCACCCGCAATCGTCGAATCACAGCAAAAAATCTTTTAATGCCATTCAAAAGTAACGAAAGATACAAAGGGACACAACCATAGTCGCTGCCATTTGTAACTTTTAGCCTGTCTGGCAGTGGCGGCATTTCCTCACATTGCCAGACAGGAAAAACAGCTACTCATTAGTGAGCAATGTAGGTAGGCAGAAAGTGAAGTATGTCGCGCAGAACGCTAAATCCAGCCGCGTCCCAAAGCAAATAAGCTAAGAAACCGATCATCGCTAAGCGACCGTTCCAAAGTTCTGCTTGCGGGTTGAAGCCAAACAGAAAGGCGTTCCGATCTTTGCCGTTGTAAGCATTAGCCGTAGGAGGCAAGTTAGTAGGACGAGTTTCCATGTTTTTACATTCCTTAACAATGTTTCGCTTCTCATGGTAGCGACGTAATTTCTACTTGGCTATCTGCCTTTAGGCTCAAGATATACACAAGTCTAAAGGAGGATTTTGAAACAAGAAAAAAAGTGTTAACTTTTGTTGCGAGAAATTTTTCAGCGAGATCCTGTATCTGTAGATACTGAATACAACCGCAAGTTTAGAGGGCTGCAGTGAAATGCTCGATCGCCCTGCAGCGACAAACAACGGCGCTTTTGACTCGACAATACTGAATCCGCGAACTGCTAGAGGCAAGAAAATTTAGTAAATTTCAACTTAAAACCCGAACACGATCGCCCTTGAGTTAACTAAAATAGGAGATCGACAGATCGATCGGGGGAAACAGTTATCGAAACCATCTACGGCAATCTTCAAGGTTTAAAGTCCAGCCAGCTCAAGCAACTCGAAAAGCTTTACCACCAGCGACTACCGGGCGATCGCATCACCACGGCAGAATTCGCCCAGCGCGTCGCCGCCATCAGCACGGAAATAGACAAACCAATCTGCACCTACATCAACCGCCGCGGACAAGTAATTCGCGTCGGCGTCGGTACACCCCGCCAAACGCAGATTGCGCCCCTAGAATTGCCCCGCTACGGGGGAGGTCGCCTCAGCGGCATTCGCTGCATCGCCACCCACCTGAAGCCAGAAACCCCAAGCGAAGCAGCCCTCACCGCAATGGCAATTCAGCGCCTGGACGCTCTAGTTTGGCTGACGCTGACCGGCGCAGGATTTCAGCGCCGCGGCGGCGGTGGGACTGGTTACATCCAAGAAACTTATCTCGCTCACTTGATACCCCAGGGAGACCAGCCAAATTTTGAGTTTTCTGTTTTGAGCGCTCAGTTAGAACCAGATTCAACTGATGAAATAGAAGAGCCTTCTATTCAAAAGTCAGCAATTAAAACTCAAAACTTTCCCTGGAAAATATCAGAACCGCTAAATTTGGACGAACTCGCCGACCAAGACTTTCTGGATTTGGTGGAAGGACTCGAAGCAGAGTTTGAAGCAGAGTTTGTCGCTAAGCAGGTCGATGCAGACCAAGACAAAGTGCTGTTAGTAGGTGTAATGACTCAGCACATGACTTTGCTGGAGTTTGAGGACGGGCTCGCAGAAATCACGCGGTTGGTTGAAAGCGCGGGGGGTCAGGTGCTGCAAACAGTGCGCCAAAAAAGATCGCGCCCCCATCCGCAGACAGTCGTCGGCGAAGGTAAAGTTCAGGAAATTTCCCTCACCGCTCAGACGATTAGCGCTAACCTCGTGGTATTCGATCGCGACCTGGCCCCCGCACAAATACGGAACTTAGAAACTCAGATAGGTATCCGCGTCGTCGATCGAACAGAGGTAATTCTCGACATCTTTGCCCAAAGAGCTCGATCGAGCGAGGGTAAATTGCAAGTCGAACTCGCTCAGCTAGAGTACGCCCTGCCCAGGCTCACAGGTCGCGGTCAGGCAATGTCCAGGCAGGGCGGCGGCATCGGTACCAGAGGCCCCGGGGAAACCAAACTAGAAACCGAACGGCGGACGATCGCCAAACGCATTTCTCGATTGCAGCAAGAAGTAAATCAACTGCTGGCCCATCGCTTCCGGTTGCGGCAGAACCGACACCACCACGAAGTACCCTCAGTGGCGATCGTCGGCTACACCAACGCCGGTAAATCGACTCTGCTCAACCTGCTCACGAATTCCGAGGTCTATGCCGCCGACCAGTTATTTGCCACCCTCGACCCCACAACCCGACGGTTGACCATTCCTGGCACTGTCACCGGAGAACCCCTGTCGATCGTCCTCACAGATACAGTGGGCTTTATTCGGGAACTGCCCCCCGCCTTGATCGACGCTTTTCGGGCTACCCTCGAAGAAGTCACTGACGCCGATGCTTTGCTGCACCTCGTGGATCTCTCCCATCCAGCGTGGCACAGCCAAATTCGATCGGTGATGAATATTTTGACAGATATGCCCGTAACCCCCGGGCCTGCCCTTGTAGCCTTTAACAAAATCGACGCAGTAGATGAAGAGACTCTCGCCCTCGCCCGAGAAGAGTTTCCTCAAGCCGTATTTATTTCGGCAGCCAAAGGTCTCGGCATGGAAACACTCCGCGACAGACTAGCTCAGCTCATTCAATACGCCCTCTACCCTCGGTAAATACTTAAATATTCCTTTTTAGTAGTTGACATTCAGGAATATACGTACATATACTGAGGACAGATATCGTCAAACCATGAGATGATAAAAGAGTAGTCAGATTGTGCATTTCGTACAATAAAGCAGAGCTAGTTTGCGAGCCGTTAAATAATTAATTTCAGGAGGCGGCGGTCAAGGTAAGAACACTCTTTTTTAATGGCTGTAACGGCTGTTGGTTGAGAGGTTGCAAAAAGATGTTGCTTCACTGCGTGCAAACCACTAACCAGTGCAAACCACGCTAGGCGGTCAGAAAGTGAAAGAGAATAATATGATGAAAGTGTTTGGGCGATCGCCTCAAGCGCTATACTATCTTTTACAGGCGCCCGCGAGAGAAAACATCCACTGTCAGAGGTCTAAAATCCTTGCCCGTCGTCGTGCAGCGCTAATCTCTAGCACTCTTTCTATTTTCGGATTTTACCACTGTTTAACTAAATAGTTATGTGTACGCCACTGGCAAAACTAGCAATTGGACTCTCTGCCACAATGGCAACAGCGTTCTACTATCTAGCTGCCGCCCCTCCGGCTTCAGCAGCAATCGATGTGTGCGGGCCCGGAAACTTTTCCGATCAGTGCGTGAAGGGCCAGCAATCAACATCGGCCTCATCATCAACATCCCTGCGAGACGCTGTACCGCAACCGCAGGTAGCAACGCCAGAACCGGTACCAGAACCGCAGGTAGTCGAACTGCCACTGGCAACACCAGACCCGGTACCGGAACCGCAGGCAGTCGAACCGCCACTGGTCTCGCCAGAGCCCGTACCGCAAGAATCGCCGGTAGTCCTCCAATCACCAGCACCGACAGTAGACCCCGTAGCGCCGACGCCGCCGCCGGCAGTTGAATCGCCACTGACCACGCCAGAGCCTACAGATCAATTGCCTGATGCCCAACAGCCTGCGATCGGAAACCCGATAGTGTCGCCTTCACCCATAGTGGCGCCAACGCCGACCTTTCCAGACATCTACAAAAACCCCCCCACCCCTACGAGAACAGCTATCCCAGAACCGGGTACTGTGGTAGCACTCCTGCTGACAGGCGCAGGAATCATCTGTTCCGGCAGAAAACGAAACAAGCAGGTCGGTCAGCAACGGTAGGCAGGCCCAAGCTGCTGCTTGTTTTCAAAATCTCTCCGTTTCTTGAAGCGTGGGTATTTTTTATGTGTAGGCTAAAATTAAAGAAAATTGTATAAATAATAACTTTACAGCTTGCTTGCTGCAACTATATAAAAATTAAAATAAGATTGGTTAAGATTACAATTAAAAAATATTGTTATTGTTTTAGCGTCCGATGACCCCTAAAGTAGAAATTTACACTTGGAGAACCTGCCCGTTTTGCATTCGTGCCAAAGCACTGCTGAAGCGAAAAGGGGTTCATTTTACAGAGTACGCGATCGACGGAGATGAAGCAGCACGGGCTCAAATGAGCGATCGAGCCAACGGAGGCCGCACCCTGCCCCAAATATTCATTAACGACCAACACATAGGCGGCTGCGACGAAATGCACGAACTCGACGCTCTCGGTCAGCTAGACCCGCTGCTAGCAAAATGAGGCATTCCCTGTAGAATTTTTTTGAGTTTGCCAAAATTTTCCTGCGACCAATTCTTAATTGTAACTGACAATGAAATTTGCATTCATCATCGATCCCCTAGCGCGACTAATTCCAGGACACGATACCAGCGTAGCGCTGATGGAGGCAGTTCAAGAGTTGGGTCACGAAGTCTGGGCGACTCAAGCCAACGAATTAAGCGTCATCGGCGGCAAAACCTGGGCAATGCTCAGTCGGGTAGCCCTCACCCCAGTCAAACTTGTAGGTGGACGCTGGGAGGCTGCTGAGGCTTGGTACGAGGTGGAACAGCCTACTTTGCAGCCTCTGGAAGCAATGGACGCAGTATTTATGCGGACAGACCCCCCAGTCAACACTGCTTACCTCTACGCTACTTACCTTCTAGATGGCATCAATCCCGCTAAAACTTTGGTAGTTAACAGTCCCAAAGGATTGCGGGAGGCGAATGAAAAGATGTATGCTTTGCAATTTGAGGGAGCGATCCCCGAGACAATTGTTTCTCAAAACAAGCAGGTAATTCGGCAATTTGTTGAGAAAAAAGGAGCGGCAGTTCTTAAACCCTTGGGCGGCAAAGCTGGCGAGGGGATTTTGTTTTTGGAACCAGGCGATCGCAATCTCAATTCCCTGGTCGAAATTAGCACTCAACAAGGGCAAATTCCAGTGATGGTTCAGACTTATCTGCCGGAAGCAAAAGAGGGAGATAAACGGATTATCTTGTTGGACGGCAAGCCCATCGGTGCACTCAACCGCATTCCCACCGGCAATGAATTTCGCGGCAACATGGCCGTCGGCGGCCGAGTCGCAAAAACCGAAATTACCGATCGCGAACTGCAAATTTGCACTCAGTTAGAACCTGTACTGCAACGGGACGGACTGTACTTTGTCGGCATTGATATCATTGGCGGTTATCTCACGGAAGTTAATGTCACCAGCCCTACAGGGCTCAGAGAAATTGACTTGTTTGACGGCGTTAGTTTGGGCAAACAAGTAATTGAATGGGTAGTTAGTCAGTGGTCAGTAGTCAGTAGTCAGTAGTCAGTAGTCATTAGTTATGAGTTATTAGTTATGACTTATTAGTCATTGATTAGTCGTTATTAGTTATTAGTTATTGGTCATTAGTTATTGGTCGCAGCTAACAAATAACAACAGTTAACAGTCAACAGTCAACAGTCAACAGTTAACAGTTAACAGTTAACAGTTAACAGTCAACAGTCAACAGTCAATAGTTAACAGGATTAGTTATTAGTTATTAGTTATTAGTTATTGGTCATTAGTTATTGGTCGCAGCTAACAAATAACAACTAACAAATAACAAATAACAACTAACAACTAACAACTGCCAACTGCCAACAGTCAACAGTCAACAGTCAACAGTTAACAATTCCCAATTATTAAATCATGTCAAAAATTGGCGTTGCAGTAGTCGGTACAGGTTTCGGTCAAAAAGTGCACCTTCCCGGATTCCAGGCCCATCACCGGACAGAGGTTGTGGCTGTTTACCACCGGAATTTAGACAAAGCAAAGGCGATCGCCTCTACCCACAATATCCCCTACGCTTGCGACTCGATCGCCGATATAGTGGCCATCCCAGAAGTAGCGGGTGCAAGCATTTCCACGCCGCCATTTTTGCATTTTGAAATGGCAAAAACCGTATTGGAAGCAGGCAAGCATTTATTATTAGAAAAACCCACAGCCCTGACAGCAAATGAAGCCAGGGAACTTTACCGATTGGCAAACAGCGAATCTCAAACCGATTTTAAAAAGGGTAGTTCGAGAGCAATTGCCACAATGGACTTTGAGTTTCGCTTCATCCCCGCATGGCAAATGCTAGCAGAATTATTGGCAGCAGGATATGTGGGAGAAAAGCGTTTAATTAAGATTGATTGGCTGGTGTCGAGCCGCGCTGATGCTACTCGCCCTTGGAATTGGTACGCGCAGAAAGAGCGAGGCGGCGGAGTTTTGGGCGCGACAGGTTCTCATGTTTTTGATTATATTAGCTGGCTGTTCGGTCCGCCGCAAAGGCTTTCTGGGCAATTGATTACAGGAATTTCGGCCAGGCCCGATCCCAATGATTCGGGAAATTTAAAATTAGTTGATGCAGATGATTCTTGCACGTTGATGTTGGAATTAGCCGGGGGAACGCCTTGTCAAGTTTGTTTGAGTTCTGTTACTTATCAAGGGCGGGGACACTGGGTAGAAATATACGGGAGTAAGGGTACGTTGGTGTTGGGAAGCGACAACCAGCAAGATTACGTCCACGGATTTCGCTTGTGGGGTTCTCAAGGTGGAGAACCTTTAGCTGAAATCAAAATTCCTCAAAGATTGGAGTTTCCTCAAGTTTATCCAGACGGGAGAATTGCAGCGTTTATTCGAGTAGTAGATAGGTGGGTAGAAGCAATAGATGCGGGGAAATCGTTGATACCGTCCCTCAGAGAAGGGGTTTACTCGCAGTTGTTGATGGATTTGACCCAGGAGTCGAATGCTACGGGAACTTGGGTAGATGTACCGAATTTAGATAAATTTTTGGGCACTAATTGACATTCTCCCTGGCGTGAACGCGCAGGGATTCTAAACATCACTGTTTAGGCTTCCTCTTTCTACGACCCGACTTAGTTGAAGGAGTTTCTTCACTCAAGCAGAGGTCGATGTCTCCAGAGGCGTTTAAGGTTCCCGTGTGCCCCACGGTACGCAATCCAAGTTCCAATATAGCAATCCTAAATGATTTGCTTGCATTATACGCGAGCTTTCTGGCTCGCACTGCAAGGATTCTGGTCTCGCTCGATTTTGCGACAGATTTAGGATTGCTATATGTTGCGAGCAGCGTTCCAGTCACGATCTAAGACAAATCCGCACTGCGGACAAATGTGCGTTCTTTGACTTAGTGATTTCTTCGCAACTTTCCCGCAATTAGAACAGTTTTGGCTGGTGTAGTGCGGTGGTACTGCAACAGTTGCTACTCCAAACACTTTGCCGAAGTATTCTATCCAATTTCTAAAAGCTGTCCAAGCTGCATCAGATATCGACTTGGATAGCTTTTTGTTTTTGACCATGTTCTTCACCTGCAAGTCTTCATAGGCTACCAAGTCGTTAGACTGGACTACGCACCTTGCCAATTTCACAGCAAAGTCTTTACGTCGCCTACTTACCTTGAGGTGTTTTTTGTTCAAGCGATTTCTCGCCTTATCTCTGTTTTTAGAACCCTTTTTGGTTCTGGAGAGGCTGCGATTAAGTCGTTTTAGCGACTTCTCTGATTTTCTTAGATGACGCGGGTTCTCGACGGTATTTCCGTCCGAGTCCGTGTAGAAATGAGTTAGCCCTACATCCAAACCGATAGTTTTCCTGGTCGGTTCACGCTTTTCGTTGCGTTCAGCGTCAATACAAAATTGCACATAGTAGCCGTCTGCCCGACGAACTACGCGCACCCGTTTAATTTGATTTAGCTGATAAAAGTGCAAGTCGCGACTTCCCCATAACTTGAAACAACCTGCTTTGAAGCCATCGCTGAAGTTTATACTTCGCCTGTCCTCTGAAAGCTTCCACCCACAAGTTTTGTATTCTACAGAATCGTGTGTCTCGTGCTTCTTGAAACGTGGGAACCCTTTCTTTCCTGGTTTTGCCTTTTTGCAGTTGTCGAAGAACCGTGCAATTGATGACCAAGCTCTTTCTGCGGAAGCCTGCCTAGCCATTGAATTAAGCTTGGCGGCCCAAGGAAATTCCTTGGCAAGAACTACGCAATAAGCGCTTAAGTCATAGCGACCCACACCCTTCGTCTCCATCCAGTATCTGATGCAGCTATTACGAATAAAGCGAGCAGTACGAATGGCTTCGTCTAGCCGTTCGTACTGCTCGCTCTTTCCTTCTAGCTTGGCTTCAAATACTAACATTTACGTCCTTGAACTGGATATAAAAACCATAATACAGTTTTGTCAAAATTAAAGCCGTCAAGCGAAGGACGGGGCTTTAGACCCAAATTTTTGGTAAAAGTAAAAACTCCCAAAGCAATCTCTCGCACTCGATCGAACCCCAAACCCGATAAACTACTAATATAGAAACTCGATCCCACCCTATATCCAGAGTCGGTAGTTGTGAATGGCGCGCCCTGAAAGTCCTTGCCTCAGTATAGCGATCGCTCGCCTGAGAACCGCTGGGGCAAACCATTTTGCCACTTGGGTTCTACAAGCTCCCTATCCCAGCGGGTACGTTCACCACGACTGTATGTGGCCCGATACCCTATCCCAATCTTGGAAAGCTTGGCAGGAAATGTTTTCGCCCTCCGGGACAATTCACGAATTGCCCCTAAATCCTGATGGCAGTTTCGTCTCGCCGGAAAACAACCAGAATATACCGGCAGAAACTGAAAAACGAACCCCTCAGTCGCTGCTGCTACCTCCACCGACGCCCTCTGTGCCGCTCCACGTCGGTCAAGGGGGGTGGGGCAACAGGGGGGAGCAGAATCCGCCGCCACCCGCCAGCTACAGCAGTCGCCTGATGCAGCATTTGGGGATTAATCTTTGGCAGTGGCTGTTTGAAGGGCCGATTCAGGGTAGTCTCCAGGAAAGTAAAGGTATCGCGATCGGGCAAAATCTACCGCTGCGAGTACGCATAGACTTGCGCGAACCGTATTTAATTGCTTTACCTTGGGAAATTATGCAGCCTCAAGCCGGTCAACCGGCGATTTCTCTGTCGCAGCAACTGCTTTTCAGCCGCACTACCAGCAATGTTGAACCTTTGCCGCCCCTGCGTCCTGCGGAGTCGCTCAATATTTTGCTAGTTTTGGGACAAGCAGAACCCGGCCGCGGTGCTAATTCTCAATTTTCCAACAGCAAGAACGGTCATTTGCAGTTGGAAGAAGAAGCAGTGGCCCTAGCTGGCGTTCTGGAAAGTGCTTTCCAAACCGACGAAAGGGGCAAATATTTTGACATCAGCGTTCCGACTCGCGTCGATACTCTGATCGAACCTACTCCGGCGGAACTAATTTCTCGGCTGGAAACGCAAACTTACAACATTCTGTTTTACGCCGGCCACGGAATACCGGGCCCCGACGGCGGCTTGCTGTTTTTGGGGCCGGACACCGCGATTAACGGTACTGAACTAGCTCAGGTGTTAGTTCGGTGCCGCGTGACGCTGGCGGTGTTTAATGCCTGCTGGGGAGCTCAGCCGGCGGTGGAGAGGCTGGACTCAACTAACGGCCGGCAACACGCGATCGCCCGCAGCAGTTTGGCTGAGGTACTGATCCATCACGGGGTGCCGGCGGTGTTGGGGATGCGGGACTCGATCGCCGATCGCGAGGCCCTGAGTTTTATCCAAACTTTTGCTCGAGCTTTGGCCGGGCGGATGTCGGTCGATCGGGCTGTCGCCGTCGCCAGACAGCAGCTACTGACGCTCTACAAGTTCAATCAACCGGCTTGGACGCTGCCGGTGCTGTATATGCACCCTGAGTTTGACGGTCAACTGACTGAGCCGGTAGATGACCTCAAAACTGAATTGCCTTTAACTTCTTCTACTTGGCTGGGACGCTTGCCGTCTTGTGCTTATTTGCGGGGGCGCGATCGACCAAATGCCAAATCCACCGATTCGGCGAATCAGGTTTGGTCGATTCGCGCCGGTATGGTTCGAGTCGGACGCTGGGAAGAAAACGACGTAGTGATTCGAGAACAGTGGGTTTCTCAAAAACACGCCGAGATTTTCTGCAGAAACAGTATCGGAGATAGCCGGGAAGAACCTAGCTACTTCCTGCGCGATTTTTCTCGCTACGGGACTCTTGTTTTGGGGCATGAGGGATGGCTGAGAGTTCACCACCAAGAATTGCTGCTGCACAGCGGCACTCAGCTAAAATTTGGCAGTTCTCAAGGTCAGATTTTTGAGTTCACTATTGAGGTTCCCAAAACTTCGGGCTACAGTGAGACTGATTGCGGAACGAATTAAGGTGCGGGTGTAGCTAATGAAGGCGAGGGGCGAGCGGCACAGCACAGTTCTGGGCGTTGAGTCTCAAGTCTGAAGTTAAAAGAGCCACTAACCAATGATAGCTCGCAACTAGCTCTTGGCACAGTCCCTCTTCTGTATTCTCCTTTTCCCACTTAGGTATTACATCATGGCTACCCAATCTTCTGATTCTCAATATTTTCGGGACTCGCAAACTCAGGCTGAGATGGAACTTCTCGCCACAATTGTTCAGACTGATGTTGCTTATCCGTGGAACCCTGCACAGCTTGAATCAGAATCTTATTTGACTGCCCTAGAGCAGGAATTTGCACTGTCTGATTCCTTCAGCGACAGCGATATTGCCCTGAAGTCGCAAGTTTTATTCGCACAATTAGAACAAGTTTGGCTGGCGACTGGTCTGCACAAGTCTTTGCGCGAGAAATTTGCTCGCGTTCCTCAAGAGTTTCTGGCCAGCATCGCTCAAAGCGTGCAAAACGCAACTGTTAAGTATCAATCTTTAGCTGACCAAATGGTAGAGTGCGTGTTAGATATTTTGCCTCAGTGGGCTGAGGAAGATTTGCAGGTGTTGGCGCGTCCTTTGGCTTATGCAATGCGAGAGGTTGATGCGGAAGGGGTGGAATTGGTCGTGGCGACTAGAAAACCTTGGGCCCAATTGTCGGAAATAGAACAAGCGAGAGTTAGTTTGGCTGTCGCCCGCTATGCAATCTCGCAATTAGCAATTTCTGAGTAGTTCTTTGATGGCTGGGTTTTGGTGCTGCGAACGCGGTAATTTTTTTAAATTAAGATAAAATTTATCTACCTTTAGTTAGATGTCAAATTCGTCTAATTGTTAAACCCTATGGATTGCTATAGTTTGATATAGCAATCCTATTTGATTTGCAGACAAGATAATCTTTTTTCAACTAACGGCAAAGATGCGAATAACGCACTTGCAAGAACAAAAGAAAGCAGGAGAAACTAGAAATCTAGGAAAAAACCGGGCTGATATCGCCATTCGTCCAAGAATGCAGCGATCGCGTTTGTAGTCAGGATTTCCCTCCTCATAAAACTCAGAGGATTAAAGTCCTCACTACAAACTAATTTTATTGCGGTTGTTCGATCGCACATAATCGATCTGTTGCTTTTACCTTGCCGGGATTCGACTCGCTGAGCGGTTTGCCACCAGGAAGCAAGATGAATTATCATAAAATTGTCAAAATGTTAAAAAATGTAAATATAATAATTGGGGTGTGTGGGAATTTTCAACTGAATTAAAAAGTGGACAGCAGGAAACTCTGACTGTTGCAGGCACGATCGGGAATTTCACATTTTATGACAAATTCAAGATTTAACCTTCAAGACTTGAAACGCGGCTTTTGGCCGATTTCGCGGGTGCCGGCGGCAACGCTAGTCGTGTTGGGGGCGGTTGCTTTCGCAGGTGCGATCGCCGGGGCCTGGTTTGCAGGTGAAGGTACTGTCAGCGGTATTTTTGCCACAATCAACACTTGGCAGCAAAACCCGCCTGTGTGGCTGCAAGTACCTGCTGCGAGCAAGATGTATTTGTTAGTGCCGACTTTTGTGCTGGTCTCAGTTGCTTTAGCTGCAATTAAAATTTCGCCTCAACCGCAGAAACGATCGCGCGCTGTAGTAGTTGCAATAGTTCTGGCTTTAACCATTCGCTACGTTTTGTGGCGATCGCTGGCTACTCTCAATTTAAGCGATCCCCTCAACGGTATCTTTAGTTTGGGGCTGTTTTTACTAGAAATGTTAATGGTTTTGACCACCACGATTCAACTGTATTTAATGCTGAGAGTGAAAGACCGGCGTCGAGAAGCCGATCGCATGGCAGTTGCAGTTGAATCTGGAAACTTTGCCCCGCCCGTAGATATTTTTATCCCAACTTACAACGAACCGGCTTTTATTTTACGGCGCACAGTCATCGGCTGTCAAGCTTTAGATTATGCCAACAAAAAAGTATACTTGCTTGACGATACAAAGCGCCATGAAATCAAATTGCTGGCAAAAGAACTTGGATGCGAGTATATAACAAGACCCGATAATATTCACGCCAAAGCTGGAAACATCAATCACGCTACAGCCCTAACGAATGGAGAACTAATTGTAGTTTTCGATGCAGATTTTATTCCAACTAAAAACTTTTTAACTAGAACAGTTGGATTTTTTCAAAATCCCGAAATCGCCCTCGTTCAAACACCGCAAAGCTTTTACAACCACGACCCAATCGCCCGCAATTTAGGTTTAGAAAATGTGCTCGCACCGGAAGAAGAAGTATTTTACAGGCAAATTGAAATCATCAAAGACAGCGCCGACAGCATGATTTGTTGCGGTACATCTTTTGTAGTTAGGCGCAGCGCCCTACAAACAGCGGGAGGCTTGGTCACAGATTCAATCTGCGAAGATTATTTTACCGGAATTCGGCTGTCAGCAACCGGGTATCGCTTGGTTTATTTAGATGAAAAATTGAGCGCCGGTTTGGCGGCTGAAAATATAGAGGCTCATCTAAATCAAAGGTTGCGCTGGGCGCGAGGCACGCTTCAGGCCTTTTTTATTGATTCCAATCCTTTAACAATTCGCGGCCTCAGATTCGTACAAAGGCTGTCTCACCTGGAAGGATTGCTGCACTGGTTTACCAGTTTAACCAGGGTTTTGTTTCTGTTGATGCCTTTAGCTTATTCGTTTCTCGGCATACTTCCTTTGCGGGCAAATTCGCGGGAATTGCTGTACTTTTTCCTGCCTTACTATTTGGTGCAAGTGACTGTGTTTTCTTGGCTGAACCGCAGATCGCGATCGGCTTTGCTTTCCGATGTTTATTCGTTCGTCCAGTGTATTCCTTTAGCGGTGACGGTGGTGAGCGCCATGCTGAATCCCTTTGAGAAAGGGTTTAAGGTGACGCCGAAAGGAATTGCGAGCGATCGCTTTAGTTTTAACTGGAATTTGGGATGGCCTTTGATTGTCTTGTTTGCAGCTACAGCATTCAGTTTTTGGCACAATTTAAACATTAATTTAATTAAAAATATTGGCAGCTTACAGGCCATATCAGAAAGTGCATATTTGTTAAAAGGGATGAGTTTGGGATGGATTTGGAGCGCTTACAACTTGCTGATGCTGGGGATTGCATTACTGATTTTGGTGGATATTCCTAAGCCGGACATTTACGAATGGTTCAATTTACGCAGGGTTGTACAATTGAATATTGGCGGTAAAAGTTTTTGGGGTATAACCACTGTAATTTCGGAAAGTGGTGCTGAAGTTGCTCTGACGCAGTGGCCAAGTTTTGCGGTGAAAGGTAAAGGCAGTAAAGAGAATTTTACTGCAGAGATTTTGCAAAAATATGCCGTTGAGACAAGTTTATCGCAGGGTAAAATAAAAGCGATCTCTCGCACTGCGGCAGTCAAAGCGAGGAACTCGCTAGCGCCGTCTGTTCTTGAGTTGGGCACTGAGGCGACTTTGGCCAAAGGTTTGATTGATTGCGATTCGGCGACTCTGGAAATTATGGAAGAGAAATGTTTTATTCCTGTGGCTAAGATTGAGTTGGTGAGCGATAAATCTCAGTTGGAGTCGAGTTTTCGGGATAATGCAGGGTGCAGTTTTGCGGAATTTCCCACTGTGCGAATTGCGTTCGATCGCCTGAACATTAGCCAGCACCGCTGTTTGATCGAAATGCTGTACTGTCGCCCCGGCCAGTGGAAGCGGCAGGAAACTCCCGGAGAATGGCGATCGCTGTGGCTGTTGTTGAGAATTGCCTTGAAACCGAGGGCTGTTTTTGAGAGACACAGACAAGTTAGACCGATCGGAGTTTCGCAACTTTAAATCACTTCTCCTATCGAAATTTGTCTTTCTATCTTAAAAAAAAGAATCTCTTCGCCCCATCGGTTACACCTAATTTACCTACCCGAAACTGAGGGCGATCGCTTCCCCGGTACCAAAATCAGTAAACTGGCGTATTTCCGGTTCATGGAATGCTAAAACAATATCTTCTTTAGGCACTCCCAGTTCGACGAGTTGGTTCGCAATTCCGACTTCAGTACCGTCATGCTGAATCCAAATTTTTCCACCCTTGATATCAAGATGCAGAATACAGCCAAAATCGCGTTTATTTCCACGCCAACCAACATACAGAAGTTGATAATGATCTTGCTCAGCATCGAAAAGAGTTTGTACTTCATATTCTTGGGCATTGCGTTGTATCGAAGCGCGCTCTCGCCGTTCTGAAAGTAGATGACGAATGTATTGCCTATATTGGTCTATAGCCATTGAACAATAACCTCCTGTTGCACATCATAAATCATTAATCGTAGTTGATATCGCTGAACCGCAGCCACAATAAACCGTCGTTGAAAGAAAGTTTCATAAATTGGCACTCGCACCGCTAGATAGAGGCGGCGATCTGGTTCAATCGTTTCAAGCGCATCGCGATAATTGAGAAATTGTCCCAAGGCAGTATGAAAATCTGAAACATTGGATGGGCTGATGAAACTTTTAACTTCTACAGCAATTTTCTGATGATCTCGCTGGGCCGCTAACAGTTGTTCCGCCGCTAAATCAATCTCAAAATCTACATCATCAACATTAATTTGATAGGGGTCAGCGGTAATCTGCCAACCTTCTTTTTCTAAACCAGTCTTAACAACACCATGAAACCGATCTTTTACCATACAATTTTTCTAGTTACGGATAAATACTCATTTTGGAAGTATTTCTGCTTGAAAATCCCTAGAACTTACCAATGAATATTATAACCTACATTTGGCGATCGCAAATACTTTACAAACCGGATATCGGCACAAACTCGTAACCGTAACTGGTGCGATTTCCCGGTTTAACAGTTACTAATTGAACTGCTCGATTGCGATCGCCCGAAGGTAAAAACCGAATCGGCCCGGATGCTCCTTTTGCCGAAAAATCTGACGCCGATAAAGCTTGTTGAATGCCTGTACGAGTCGGATTGCGCTTTAAACCGGCAATTAACGCGATCGCCGCGTCGTAGGCTAAAGCTGTGCGCCAACTTACTTCTGCATTCCAAAGTTGTTTGGATGTTTGCGGAAAGTTTGACTGCGGATCTGCGAGAATGTGCCAAGGAACAGCCAGCACCATATCTGTTGCTCCCGCTCCACCGATTTGCAGTGTTTTAGCAGTATAAGCGCCGTCTCCTGCTAATAAGGGCAGCCGTTTGGCGTTTATTTGCACTACTTGCAAAGCTTTGTCTATGGTGGCTGAATCGGATGCTAACATAATGACTTGTGCTCCTTGGGCGATCGCACTTTTA
Source organism: Microcoleus sp. N3A4 (assembly GCF_036701805.1). Taxonomy (NCBI): domain Bacteria; kingdom Bacillati; phylum Cyanobacteriota; class Cyanophyceae; order Oscillatoriales; family Microcoleaceae; genus Microcoleus; species Microcoleus sp. N3A4. The sequence continues at coordinate 4,004 of NZ_JAUBRJ010000042.1, read as the reverse complement.
ACACTATTGGCCGCATTAAAATTGCCATTAGCAAAGTCAAAATAGCCTACTATTTGTCCTCCATCTCCGTAAATAGCAGTAGTGAATTCATCTTTTAAAGATTTGCTGTAACTGCTGGCAGAATTAAAAAAAACAGCAGCTTTTTGCTTTTGCAATTTTCCCAGCATATAGCGGGAAAGAGCGTTAGCCGCAAACCGATCGCTCGGCACTGTCCGAAATATATTGCTGGCAACTCCTGAGAGCTGCACAGACGTACTTGTGGGAGAAATTGCTACTAATTGTTTTTGCTGGTAAATCTTGCTGGCTGCTAGCGTTGTGTCAGAACCAAAATGCCCGATTACTCCTAAAATTTCCGAGTTATTTGCTAAAGCAGTGGCAATTTGTGCGGCCATTTCAGGGTTGTTGTCATCGTTAGCAATTAGCACTTTTAATGGAGTACCGCTAATGCCGTCGCTTTGGTTGATTTCATTTTGAGCTTGAGCAACGCCCCGCAGAATTTCTAAAGCAGCATTGATATCGCCACGAATGGGAACTGCGGCGGCAATGGTGTAGGATTTTCGATCGCCGATGCGGGCGTTGTTGAGGTAAATTAGTGCTTCAGGATCGTTGGGATTAGCTTTCAGCGAAGCTTGTAAGTCGGAAATAGCTGCGTTGTAGTTTCTAGATGCGATCGCCTTTACTGCTGCTTGTTTGTTTGTTGTTGCGTTATCTGAAACTAATAGTTTTTCTCCGGCACTCAGATACTGCTTTTGGGGTGATGAACCTCCGAGATTGATGCCGCTGCGGCTTGTCAGCCACCAAATACCTGCACCGGCTAGACCGATCGTAATTAGGAGCGATAATACGAGAACAGCGGTTTCGTTTTTTTTGGACATGGCGGCAGAGTTTTAGATGTTAGGTTTTAGATTCAACGACTCAGGCATTCGGTAGAAAAACTAATCTAATTATATTTTTACATTTTTTGATTAATCTTAGACTAACTGCGAGGCACTCAGCATTATAGTAGGCCCAAGTGCGAGACCGGCTGTCAATTTTTCAGGTAACTATGTATAAATTCGCTCTGGAATGGAAGGGAATCAGGAGCGATCGCAAACCTTCACTTCTGCATAAGCCAGACAAACCAGCCAAGTAAAATTCGCACCGGCTGCGATCGACCGCATTGCAAATTGGTACTAAGTGAGAATAAAAGAATTTTTCTTGCTAGCACGTTGAAATATTTCTTAACACCAGCACTAATGACTTCTGGGTGCGAAACCTCACGCCCCAGCAGCTACCAGCCAAACGCAACCCGGTAATTGTTGACGGTCAAAAAATCCCGGAGGGAGAAGCACCTCTGAAAGTTGGCAGTCAGATTCAACTGGGAAAATTTGTATCATTCGGCTCCAGAAAAACTACCGGAGACAACTAAAAGTCAATTTATCGCAATTCACGATATTCATTTGGGTCTTGAAACCTTCCACCGAGGAATAAAACAAGTATGTGGAAATTCTCGGTTCCTGGTTAGAGATACATTCGCAATCTAGGCTCACATATTTTGTTCACTTCAAGCAATTGTTAAATTGGTGTTTATGCGCTCTGAACAGATAATTATTAGTTGGTATGAATTACAAAGAAATCTGTTCGCTTTAGTCATACGCGAGCATATTTTTGGGAACCTTCACAGTGATGCTATTATCTAGAACTGATAAATGATGTTTTTTGTCAATGCGTAAGTCCTATTATCAATTCAGTATGTTGTTATCCTGTCAATGCGTAATTCCTAGAGCTTAAAGGACGGTGAGACTGTTCTGGACAGCTTAGGTGCTGGTGGTGCTGTGATGTAGAGGAACACGATCGGCAGTTATCACCCTTTAAAGCATCTATCCCAGGGTTGTTTGCCGAGGGTCTGCGGTGGAATAACCAAGCTCTAGACTATTCCTAGACAGTCTCTGAGATAATTGCATGAAACTGAAGGGATAAATGTTGCTGTTGAGGGTACAGGATAGGGAAAATCATCGACCAATCCTAGAAAAGGGGTACAGGATGGCTATAAATGTTGACACTTGGTAAATTAGGTAATCTTATATTCAGTGCAACTCAGGCTTGTACGAAATAAATATGAAGAAGTGTAGCCAAATGATCTCAGAAATGTTAAAATTCTTAATATAACGTAGCATTGTGCGCGCCCCAACCAAAACCTAACCTGAGACGGTGCTGAGTGGGAGTAGCAGCTAGCTACCATAAAATTAAGCCTCTTTAAATGAAAGGAAAGCGCAAGTCCCCGCCCGCTTTCCTTCCCAGCTAAAGCTAGGGGTTTGCTCTATCGCAAACCTTTAGAGGCACAGATCCTCAGCGGGAAAAGCTCATGAAAACTCTTAAGTCCTCAGATACAGATTCTGTTCGCGCTTACTTGCGGGAAATCGGCCGTGTTCCCCTGTTGACCCATGAGCAAGAAATACTCTACGGGAAACAGGTACAGCGCTCAGCCGCACTGCATCAGGAGAAAAATATTTTAGCCGAAGAGTTAGGCCGCGACCCGACGGCGGCTGAATGGGCACAGGCAGTAGGGCTGTCTGAGGCACAGTTGCAGCGGACGATCGACCACGGGGAAAGGGCAAAGCGCCAAATGGTGGAAGCGAATCTGCGCCTGGTAGTGTCTGTTGCCAAGAAATATATCAAGCGCAACGTAGATTTGCTCGATCTAATTCAGGAAGGCACGATCGGGATGCAGCGGGGAGTAGAAAAATTTGACCCGACTAAGGGCTATAGATTTTCTACTTATGCTTATTGGTGGATTCGTCAAGCAATTACTCGGGCGATCGCCGAAAAAGGCCGCACCATCCGCTTGCCGATCCACATCACCGAAAAGCTCAACAAAATTAAAAAGGCTCAACGCCTGCTAGCTCAACAGCTTGGTCGCGCGGCTACTGCGGCTGAGTTGGCGTCGGAGTTAGATTTGACTCCCAAGCAAATTCGCGAATATCTCGAACGCGCGCGCCTGCCACTTTCCCTGGACTTGCGCGTGGGAGACAATCAAGATACAGAGTTGGGCGATTTGTTGGAAGATACGGGTACTACCCCGGAAGATTTTGCCCTGCAATCTTCCCTGCGGACTGACTTAGAGCACCTGATGGCGGAACTGACTCAGCAACAGCGAGAAGTGCTCGCCTTGCGGTTCGGTTTAGAAGACGGGCAAACCTTAACCTTGGCAAAAATAGGCGATCGTCTCAATATCAGTCGGGAGCGAGTGCGGCAAATAGAACGAGAAGCTTTAACCAAACTCCGCAAGCGCAAGCAAGATATAAACGATTATCTAGCCAGCTAGGTAGATTGGGAATGGCGATCGGGTCTCCCCCACTCGCCATCCCCAATTTAAAATCGTAAAAACCGCCGTCTTTAATTCGGTTGTGCCCACTTGGTTGCTACAACTGTCCTGCTACATTAGTAATTACTTAGTAATAAAGATCAGCAGCGATCCGATAAGGGTTATTTAATTTAACCGCCCGCGTCTAACATAAAAAGCTGTCTCTTAAACGGAGGTACTCGTGAGCAACTCATCTAATAAATCCCCAGAATTCTTTGAAGAAGACGGAGAAAATGCCAACTTATTATGGCAATACGTGCAGTCAATGGCTCCCGACACAGTTTCTCAGTTGTCTAAGCCGACCTCTCACGAAGTGTTTCAAGTAATGGAGCGAAATATTGTTGGACTTTTGGGGAATTTGCCTTCGGAACACTTCGGGGTGACAGTGACTACCAGTCGCGAACATTTGGGTAGATTGCTCGCCTCGGCTATGATTAGCGGTTATTTTCTGAAAAATGCCGAACAGCGAATGACTTTTGAAAAGTCCATACAAGCCAGCGAGAGACACGGCTCGGACGATTAATAGATTCCTAACATTTAGTGGTACAAATGTCAAGCCCCCCCTCGTAAGATGGGGGCTTAATATTTTAGATTTTAGATTTTAGATTTTAGATTTTAGATTTTAGATTTTAGATTTTAGATTTTAGATTTTAGATTTTAG
>NZ_JAUBRJ010000164.1:0-1972 GCF_036701805.1 Microcoleus sp. N3A4 | reverse complement strand
TAAACCTTTTAAGTGGACATATAAGGGCAAAGTTTTGGCTGTTTAATGGTCTGTTTATTTCCGCCGCGCTGTACTAGCGCCACACCGCCCAAGCGGACACTTCCTAAAGCGCCCCACATCGAAGCTACACCGCCCGTAGCGAGAGCAGTAAGTCCAGTGGCGCTACCAATAAACCAGCCTGCAACAGCAACTGCAGCACCTCCTGCTAAAAATCCGAGTGGGTCATCTTTCATCCACTGACCGAATAACGCCCAGTCACCTCGTCCGATCGCCGCGAGCAGTTCTTTGCCTCCCTCCCAAATCTTTTTGCCAAATTCAATAGCTTTTTGCACCCCTTTTTTGATAGCCCCCCAAACAGCACCTGCGGTATCTTGCAGCCATTTACCGGGATTGACCCCTTCGGTAGTGAACGCAAGTGCAGAATTTTCAATTGTTACTCCCCAAGTTTTTTCAGTCATTTATTTTCTGTTGTTTGTAGTTGTCAATCTGCTGTTTCAATTCCGCTGCTTCTCTTTCAAGGTCAGTAAGCCGTGCTTCTGTTTTGTTAATTTCTGTTTGCTTATCCATCCACTGTTGATAAGTTTCGCGGTAAGCCTTGCTATCCTTGATTTTCACGTTGTTAGCCACTCCGTTGCTGTTTCAATAATCGAACCATTCGTTCCCATAGTTGACGTGTAGGGGAGAATTATCGTCCCTGCATATTCGAGAGAGTTGTAATCAAAGCTTAAGGTGCAGTTAGTTAAATTGTTAGGATTTTTGGCAGGTTGGTTTTGCCACTGAATGATATAAGAAACTACGTCAATAAAATATTGGCTTAGCGTGGTCGATTTTATCGTTCCCACTGGGGAACCAGCAGTAAAAGTAATTGCTGGTAAATAGGGTGTTGCACTGTCAGCGAATATTCCTGTCGATGGGGCATATACAACCTGCCCTGGAATTGTAAAATCCCCTTCTAGAATAAAATCGTCACTTTTAGTTATGTTGAACCTTTGACTTGCCAACCCTTTTTCTGCACTGTTGATTAAATGAGTGAGTTGCGACAGTTGACCTTCAATGGTTGTACCATTTGCTGTTGCCCCCGTCCCGGCTGTTACTATTGCCATGTTTTTACCTTCCTTTTTACTCTTAGCCGCCCGTGTTAGCCGGCTAAGCCAGAAAATACAGACAAAGACTAACTCTAGTTACCTTTGGTTCGTGCTGCAAGTGCGATCGCAAATCCAAACAGCGTAGTAGCCAAAGTAGTCAAATTCACTGGGGCATCGCCGTTAACCTTTAAGCCAATGACTAACGCCCCAAAAGTTACTGCGGTAGCAGAGGTACACAGAAAAAACATCAACCCTCGGAACACGTAACGGTCAATTTCAAGCATCTTCTATAGTTCCCCAGCCAGTACGACGCGGGATGTTTTCTTCTGGGAAGCCCGCCCTATCGTGAAGTATCCCTTGATTTGTCAAGACACTTTTCATATCACGAATATCGCATTTTATTACACCCATTTCAGTGATAATGTGGTCTATATTTTGTTGCAACTTTCTTCCCTCAGTAAAGCTACTTTTTGCGACTTGAACCTCTAGCTGGTCTAATTTGTTCTTGTAATGCGACATTGCAACAGCGAAGCCAACACTGTAAGCCCCTCCCCCACCACCAATGACTAAAATAATGATTTCCAGCAATTCTTTTGGCGTCATTAATTTATTTCTCCCGTATACTCCCACGCAAATAGCGATACGTTTCCGCTGTAATTAGCGTCAAATATTAAAGTATAGTTGCTAACTATTTGAGGATAGGTAATTATTTGCAATCGATTTACGTAAATCTTAAACGAGTTATCGAGTTTTGCATCGTTACCCCCTCCCACTACAAGTCCGCTATTTACTTCCCTACTAAGGTATCCGGTAGAAGTTCACGGGGTTAGCGTGGCAGAAGAGAAGGAGGAATCCGACCAGAACGAGTACTCAAGACAGATTCAGTC
>NZ_JAUBRJ010000041.1:44491-66987 GCF_036701805.1 Microcoleus sp. N3A4 | reverse complement strand
GAAAAGCAATCCCAAATGCGTTCAGCAATGGGATAGGGAGCTGCGTAGTTCAGCCGAGGCGGGTCGATCCGCTCAAAGTGAAAGGGAAGGGGGAGGGACTTAACGCCTCCCATGTTATGCAATAAATGACTATACTTTTACCAGCTATGAGTTTAACTAGAGCAATTCCAGAACTGGGTCAGTTAGTCAAAGTGCGATCGCGCCAATACGTCGTCACCGAAATCCGGCCAACTGCCATACCTGTTAATCCCATGCTACCAGGGTTACAGCAGTTGCAAAACCTGGTGATGCTTTCCTCTGTGGAAGATGATGCTTTGGGAGAAGAATTACAGGTAATCTGGGAATTAGAACCGGGGGCTTTTATTCGCGAACGGATGGAACTACCGCCACCTACAGGTTTTGATGAACCCGCTAAATTAGACGCTTTTTTGGATGCGGTACGCTGGGGGGGCGCTTCAACTGCTGATATTCGTACTATACAATCTCCCTTTCGCAGCGGTATTGATATTGAAGATTATCAACTTGACCCCGTTGTGCGTGCCATTCAAATGCCCCGTGTTAACTTACTAATTGCTGATGATGTAGGATTAGGGAAAACCATTGAGGCGGGATTAGTCGCGCAGGAGTTGACAATTCGCCATCGTTGCCGTCGTATTTTGATTATCTGCCCTTCAGCGCTACAAATTCAATGGCGCGACCAAATGCGCGATAAATTTGGTTTAGATTTTCGGATTGTGGATAGTAACTTGATGAAGGAGTTACGGCGTTCTCGCGGGATTCATGTTAATCCTTGGCAGCATTTTCCCAGATTGATTACCTCGATCGACTTTATCAAGCGCGATCGCCCCCTGCGTCTTTTTCGCGAACTCCTCCCCGCCGAAGGCGAACCCCTCTATCCCCGCCGTTTTGACTTGCTGATTGTCGATGAAGCGCACAACGTCGCCCCATCCGGCGGCGGAAAATATGCAGTTGACTCCCTCCGAACGACCACAATTAGATTATTAGTTCCTCATTTTGAACACAAATTATTTTTAACCGCAACTCCCCATAACGGTTATCCCGAAAGTTTCACCGCTTTATTAGAATTGTTAGACTCCCAAAGATTTGCTAGGGGTGTTTCTCCTGACAAAAACCAACTGCAAGTTGTCATGGTGCGGCGACTGAAACAGGAGATGCAAAACTGGGATGGTTCGCCTTTATTTCCAGTACGGAATTTAGCCCCTATTTTAGTAGATTATCCCGCCGCCGAACGGAGGGCGCACGCAGCTTTAAAACATTACACCGAATTACGCGGTAAAGGTGTGGCAGATAATACAGAGAAGTATGCCACTGAATTTGTTTTAAAACTGTTAAAGAAACGCTTGTTTTCTTCACCAGAAGCTTTTGCGATTACCTTAGCCCAGCACGAAAAATCTTTAACTTCTGCCCGCCGCCGGACTGCTACCACTTTATCACGACCAACTGAAGGAATTTTACGCCGTCAATTAGAGCAAGTTGAAGAAGAATTTGCCGATGATGCGGTTTACGAAGAAGCAACCGATGAGGCAATTACTAATACTAGCAGATTGTTTCGCCCACTTTCGGCAGCAGAACAACAATTATTACAAGAAATGCGACAATGGGCAGAAGATGCCGCCAAACGACCGGATGCCAAAGCTCAAGAGTTATTGAACTGGATTCATACTCAGATTAAACCTAATGGGAAATGGTCGAAAGAACGGGTTATTATATTCACCGAATATCGCGCTACTCAAAAATGGTTGTATAATTTATTAGCAGCCGAAAGATTAATCGAAGGAGACAGATTGATGACTCTTTATGGCGGCATGGTTTCGGAAGATAGGGAAAAAGTCAAAGCAGCTTTTCAAACCGACCCTGATATTTCACCTGTGCGGATTTTACTCGCAACGGATGCAGCTTCGGAAGGGTTAGATTTACAGAATTATTGTTCTAAGTTGATTCATTATGAAATTCCTTGGAATCCGAATCGGATGGAACAGCGGAATGGCAGAATTGACCGTCACGGACAAAAAGCTCAGGAAGTTTTAGTTTATCATTTTGTCGGCAAAGATTATAAACAAAATTCGGTAACGGGAACTAAACCGGGTGATTTAGAAGGTGATTTAGAATTTTTAATGCGGGCGGCATTAAAAGTTAATAATATCAGAGAAGATTTGGGTAAAGTGGGCATGGTGATTGCCCAGCAAGTAGAAGAAGCAATGTTAGGATATCGGACTACTTTAGATACTAGCAAATCTGAACGGGAATCGGAACCAGTGCGACGGATGTTAAAGTTTGAGCGCAAAGTGAGAGAACAGATTGATAAATTGCGGGAACAATTAAACGAAACTCGCCAGAATTTACGGTTAACCCCTGATAATATAGAATCAGTAGTAAAAATTGGGTTAGAGTTAGCAGAACAACCGCCACTGATAGAAACTCAGATAGCAGGTTTAAAGGGAAAAGCTTTTTATTTACCAGCCCTAAAAAGCAGTTGGGCGATGTGTAGCGAAGGGTTAGCCCATCCCCATACAAAAGAGATTCGCCCCATTGTTTTTGACCCGGAATTAGCCCAGGGTAAAGATAATGTGGTGTTAGCACATTTGAATCATCGGTTAGTACAAATGTGTTTGCGCTTGTTGCGGGCTGAGGTGTGGTCTGGGGAGGAAAGAAAATGCTTGCATCGCGTGACGGCGAGGTTAGTTTCTGCTAGTTCTGGGTTGGAAACTCCGGCGGTGGTTGCTTATGGGAGATTGGTGATTTTAGGAAGCGACCAACAGCGGTTACATGAAGAGGTGATTACGGCGGGGGGAATCTTGAAGGATGGGAAATTTACCCGGTTAAAAGTGATGCAATTGCAAGGGGCGTTAAATGCAGTTTTACCAGACGCAGCGCCAGATAGCGTTCAACAAAAATTAGCAAATTTTTGGCCTAATTATGCCGATGAATTGCTGAAAACTTTGCAGGCGCGGATGAATGATAGAACTGCTAGTTTGCAGCGGGATTTGCAGAACCGGGCTGATAAAGAGGTGGCGGATATTACGGCTATTTTAACTGAGTTAAAGCTTAGTATTGAAAAAGAGTTCGTTGAACCGGAGTTTAAGCAATTGGAGTTATTTAATACGGAGGAAAAGGCACAATTTGAGCGAAATGTCAATAGTTTAAAGTTGAGAATTGAGCAAATTCCTCGCGAGATTGAACAGGAAACGGATCTGATTAGGGCGAGATTTGCTAATCCAACGCCGCGATTGTTTCCTTTGGCGGTGACATATTTAGTTCCGCAGAAACTTGTGAGGTAAATTAATATCAATAAAGGCACTGAAGTGCCTACTACAAACAAGTTCGTAGTAAGCACTTTAGTGCAAATGGAGATAAAACAAATGGCGTACAGCGATTTTAAGTTAAATGAAGTAAGTCAACGGTTTGGATTGACGGTGAATGAAGCGTCGGGAATGTTTGCGGATGTACCGGAAGCAGAATGTAGCGATTTACTGGTGACAATTCTAGGTGAAAATGTTGATTTGGCGGTGGCGATTAATACGGAAAAAGCCCGTTCGGAAATGATTATTAGTTTAGTTTTGTTAGAGATTCGGCGCAAATTTAAGGGTCAAATTAGCTTATTTTCGGGGGTGGACTTTACGGTTGATGTCCAACAAGGTTTAAATGGCTTTTGTGATTTTATCATTAGACCTCTTGCAAAAATAACTAGGACGGGCAAGATGCCCAACCAACAAGAAAAAATAACTTGTGTGGGATGGGCATCTTGCCCGTCCAATAAATTTATGGAGACTAAGAATGAAAACTTAAAATCGGGGTTGGCGCAGTGTATTGCGGAAATGGTAGCAGCACAGTTATTTAACGAACGACAAGGAAATGAAATTAAAAGTATTTATGGAGTGATTACCATCGGCACGATTTGGCAATTTTTAAAGTTACAGGATAAAGTAATTTCGATTGATTTAAGCGAATATTATATTAAGGATATCAAGAAAATTTTAGGTATCTTAGTCAGCGCCATTCAACAGCAATAAAAACCCCACTTCCTACTCCGCACTCCCCACTCCCCACTCCCCCTTACCCATCATGTCTACCGCACGTCACCACGCTGAATGGTTATCCCTCGTTGAAGCTTCCGGGCCATTTTTAAGTTTACCCGTATTGCTGAAAGTTTTTCCCAGTGGGTTAGATGCCCATGACTCGGAACATTTGAAGCTGTTACGGTTAGCTTATGAAGAATGGCAGGATAATCAACTGGGGGCGCGTCCTGAAAAAGCCATTCATCGCGCTTGGGTGGAATTTGTGTTGCGGCAGACTTTGGAATTGCCGGATGAGGTATTCTTAGAAGGGCAGCGGATTCCACCGGGATTGCAAGTTACGGTTGAACAACATGGCGAAATTCTCCGTCCTGACTGGGTAATTGTCAATCCTCAAGGCACACCTAACGCCGGGACACCTCGACTGTTAGTTCAGATTGTACCTGCTCAACAGGATTTAGAGAAAGCTTTGGCAGGACAACGTTGGAAAGCGAGTCCGGCGACTCGGATGATGGAATTATTGCACGCTGCTAACGTGCGGTTGGGATTGGTGACGAATGGCGAACATTGGATGTTAGTCAATGCGCCGAGAGGGGAAACGACGGGTTTTATTTCTTGGTACGCTACCCTTTGGTTGGAAGAACATTTAACCCTGCGGGCGTTTCGCAGTTTGTTGGGGGTGAGGCGGTTTTTTGGGGTGGATGACTCGGAGACGCTGGAAACTTTGCTAACTCAGAGTATCACCGACCAACAGGAAGTTACCAACCAACTGGGGTATCAGGTACGGCGGGCGGTGGAAGTGTTGGTACAGGCCTTAGACCGCATCGACCAAGATAGAAATCGCAGTCTCTTAGAAAATATCTCGGAAACTCAGCTTTATGAAGCGGCGCTGACGGTGATGATGCGGTTGGTGTTTTTGTTTGCTGCTGAGGAACGCAAGTTGATTCCTTCGCCGGGGGGAGAAACGCTTTATCAGGAATATTATGCGGTTTCTACGATCGCGGCGAAGTTACGCAGCGATGCGGATAAGTTTGGCGAGGAAGTGTTGGAACGTCGCAGCGATGCTTGGTGTCGGTTGTTGGCGACATTTCGTGCCGTTTTTGGGGGGATTCGCCACGATTTGCTGGATGTTCCTGCTTATGGGGGGAGTTTGTTTGACCCGGATAGATTCCCGTTTTTGGAAGGAAGGGCGCTGGGAACTGAGTGGAAAAAAGCCTCTGCGGAACCGATTCCGGTGAATAATCGCATTGTCTTGCATTTGTTGGAAGCTTTGCAAGTTTTGCAAATCCGCGTCGGGGGAACGGTGGAACCGCGCCGCATTTCGTTTCGGGCGTTGGATATCGAACAAATTGGTCATGTTTACGAGGGTTTGCTTGACCATACCGCAGTACGGGCGAGTTCTCCGGTGTTGGGATTAATTGGGACGCGGGAACGGGAACCCGAAATAACGCTGGCGGAGTTGGAACGGCTGCAAGCGCAGGGTGAGGAGAATTTTGTCAAAACGCTTAAAGAACAGTCGAATAAGTCTCCTGCTGCTTTGAAAAAGGCGCTTTCAGCCGAGATTTTACCCCGGATGCAGGAACGTTTGCGGGTGGCTTGCAATAATGATGGGGAATTATATCAACGGGTTTTGCCGTTTGCGGGTTTGATTCGCTTGGATACTTTGGAATATCAGGTGGTGATTCCGACGGGTAGCGTTTATGTGACTCAGGGGACTAATCGGCGGGAAACGGGGACGCATTACACGCCGCGCAGTTTAACGGAACCGATCGTGCAATATACGCTGGAACCGTTGGTTTATCAAGGGGTGGCCCAGGGGAAGCCGAAATCTGAATGGGTCCTCAAATCTGCACAGGATTTACTGTTACTGAAAGTCTGCGATATGGCGATGGGAAGTGGGGCGTTTTTGGTGCAGACTTGTCGCTATTTGGCAGAACGTTTGGTGGAAGCGTGGGAAACGGCGGAACGGGAAAATCCGGGGAAGGTGGTGATTGCGCCGGAGGGGACTTTATCTAAGTTTCGTCCTGATGAGTGTCCGATTCCGAAAGATAGTGATGAACGGTTGACGGTGGCGCGGCGGATTGTAGCGGAACGCTGTCTTTATGGTGTTGATAAAAATCCTTTGGCGGCGGAGATGGCGAAGTTATCTTTGTGGTTGATAACTTTGGCGAAGGGGCGACCGTTTACGTTTTTAAATCATGCTTTGAAATGGGGTGATTCGCTGTTGGGGGTGACGGATGCCAAACAAATTGAGTTTTTCCACCTTAATCCGAAAGAGGGAAATCAATTACCGATTATTTCGACGATTTGTAGACCTTTGTTGCAAGAAGCTATTGCTAAACGTCAAGAGTTAGAAGGTTTTTCGGTTAATGATATTCTGGATTTGCAGCGGAAGGATGAGTTATTAAAGGAAGCGGAAACAGCTTTAAATCAGGTGCGGTTTATTGGTGATTTGCTGGTTGGAGAAGCGTTGATGCAAGCGGGGAAAACGGGTAATTTGGTGGCTGAGGAGTTGGCGGTTTTATCTCAGCAGGTGGCTGGTGTATTGGTGGAGAAGGGTGAGGAAAGACAGCGACAAATTGAGGTGTTATATGCTAAGGCCCAAAGAATGTTAGATATTGGGAATCCTGGGGGACAAGCGCCTAGAAAAACGTTTCATTGGGCGTTGGAGTTTCCAGAGGTGTTTTTAAGTGATTCATCGGGTAAAGGTTTTGATGCTTTGGTGGGAAATCCTCCGTTTCAGGGAGGGAGAAAGATTAGCACAGCTTTAGGCTCAGAATATCGAGCTTATCTTGGTCAATACATAGCAAATCAGGTAAAAGGTAGTGCTGATCTATGTGCTTTTTTCTTTTTGAGAGCCGAGGGATTAATTAATCAAAATGGAGGCTTGGGTTTAGTTGCTACAAATACCATTGCCCAAGGGGATACTCGCGAAGTGGGTTTAGATAAATTAGTTGCTAATAATTGTGTGATTTCCCGTGCTGTGTCTAGCCGCAAATGGGAGGGAACGGCTAGTTTAGAAGTGTCTTATATTTGGTTACGAAAAGGAAGTTGGCTGGGGGAATTTATTTTAGATGAAAATCCTGTTGAGGGAATTACTGCATTTTTGACAACGCCAGGTAAAACTGTTGGTAATCCTTATCGGTTAGTAGCTAATCAGGATAAATCTTTTACTGGTTCCTATGTGTTGGGTATGGGTTTTGTTTTGACTCCAGAAGAAGCACAAGCTTTGATTGAAAAAGATACTCGGAATAAAGATATTTTATTTCCTTATTTGAATGGTGAGGATTTAAATTCTCGCCCGGATCAATCTCCGAGTCGTTGGGTGATTAATTTTAAGGATTGGGCTTTAGATGCTGAACATGACGATCCGAAAAAGCCGAAGGGTAAACCTTATGCTGCTGATTATCCTGATTGTTTGGCGATTGTAGAAAAAAAGGTTAAGCCGCAAAGAGATGAAATAGTTGCTAAAGGAAAGCAAATTCATGAGTATGATTACTGGAAGTTTTGGGATAAACGCCTTGAGGCTTATGCCTCGATTGCTGGAAGGAAGCGGGTATTATTTCATGGATTTGTCAGTAAGTATTTGTGTTTTGCGTTTGTACCAACTGGCATTGTTTATGCTACTCCTAATGTTGTATTCGCCTTCTCGGAATACTGTTATTTTGCTGTACTACAAGCTTTTATTCATGAAGCTTGGGTTTTGAACTATCACTCTACTATGCGAACTGACATTCGGTATGCACCATCAGATTTATTTGAAACCTTCCCCTTCCCCACATCAACTTCAAACCTAGAAGAAATAGGCGAAAAATATTACACCCACCGCCAATCCATCATGCTTTCTCGCCAAGAAGGATTAACCAAAACCTACAACCGCTTCCACAACCCCGACGAAACCGCCGCCGACATTCAACAACTGCGTTCATTGCACGTAGAAATGGATAACGCCGTTGCCGCCGCTTATGGTTGGCAAGACATAGACTTAGGGCATGACTTCCACCAAACCAAACAAGGATTGCGCTACACCATCAGCGAAACCGCACGGCGGGAAGTGCTAGATAGACTCTTGCTGCTGAATCACGAACGTTACGATGAAGAAAAGGCCCAAGGGTTGCACGACAAAGGGAAGAAAAAGGGTAAAAGTGGGGGGAAAACTGTTAAAAAACAGGTATCATCTGAGGGACAGTTAAGCTTATTTTGATTAGCAGATGAAACCAACGTTCGTAGTAGGGACTGAAGTCCCTTTAGCACTAAAGTGCTTACTACAAACGTAAAATGTTCGTAGTAGGGACTTTAGTCCCTCTAGCACTAAAGTGCTTACTACGAAATTTATTCTACTTTTAGCCCACTGCATAATCACTCATTTCCCGCATGAAAGGAGGATAAAAACCTAACACAATATCTTGTTTTGGTACACCCAAATTGACTAAATCTGCTGCAATATCATGTTCTGTTGAATTGTAAAAAATCCAGATTTTCTCATTGCGAATATCAAGATGTATTATACAATCATGTACCCAGCGTTTATGCTGCCAACCCAGATGCACAATTTGATAGTGATTTCGCTGTGTATCAAAGATAGTTTCAACTTCAATATCACCATAAGCTGGCTTAATTTCTGCGTAACCCATCAATAATTGCTGTACAATTTGCTGATAGTTGGTTAATTGATCCGTTAGTTTTTCCATTGTGAAATTTGCTCCAGTTCAATGTCGTAAATAATCAATTTTACGGAATTTTCTTGCAGCATTGATGCTGGAAAATCACGTTGAAAGAAGCTGTTATAGATTAAATCGGGTATGGCTAAATAGAGAATGCGATCGGGTTCTTCACGACGCAATGCAGCCCGATAGTTAATAAACTGCCCCAGTGCTGTATGAAACTCAGAAATTGCCGATGCACTAGCTAAAAAACTTTTGACTTCCACCGCAATTTTCTCATTTCCTCGCTCTGCTGCCAGTAATCTTTCTGCCCCCAAGTCAATTTCCATATCTACACCGCCCACTTTAATTTTAAGTGGATCGTGAGTAACATTCCACCCATCCTTAGTAAGAGCAGTTTTAACAACTTGATGAAAACGATCCTTAGCCACAATAGACGATTTGATATAAAGGTGCAATTTAAAACTATCACATTTAGTGAAAGATGGTGCGTTAAGCGTAGCCGTAACGCACCCTACGTATTTAAATGTGGTATTATGCTAAAAGGCTAAATTGCTAATTTATGAATATTACGAAATATTGCAATATTATGAATATTATCCAACTCCCTGCTATACTACCAGGCAACTTAGACCTCACCGCCATTAACGAACAGTTAAAAAATCGCACCGCCCAACTAGATTGGAGTAGCGTCATTTCTGCCAACGAACAACATTTAGCAGTTTTATTAAATGGTCTTAGCTTAGATGATAGCGATGTCATCGACTTAGAAAATCCTACAATGTCCGATAACATTGCTCAAAAAGTTGTACATTTTTTCAATAACCATCCAAATATTGAAAACAATAACCATCCAAATATTGAAAACAATCATCCTTCTATTATACCACCCCCAAGTTATTATCAAATTCGGGAAAAATTAGAACAAGCAATATTAGATGATTTACTCGGCCCAGCGGGGGGAGACTATGAAGAGATAGACGAAATGCGAGTTAGCGATCGCTACCTTGTCGGATTAATCGCACCTAGCGATCGGCATATTGTACCCGAAGAACTCGAAGAAACGCCCGAACAAATGGATGAATTAGCCATTTCCGGTAGCGGTACTTTAGAAGAAGGCACAACCGAAAGTAACATTCTCCCCGCCGAGAAAATGTTTCCCTCGGCAATTGGCATGACTTTTTGTGTTGATGGAAATGCCAAAGCAATTAAAGTAAAAGCAGGGTGGGGACAATACGAAAGAGGGAAAAGTGAAAGCGCCAAAACTTCGACTGGCGAAGCAAAAACCTTGTGGCGACGCTACCCCATTCGAGGAACATCACCGGATATTATCTTAAAAGTAGGGGCTATTAATCCTTGGCAAATCGATCCAGAAAAAGCAGTATTTGTTCAAGGTCAAATTCGCCAACAGCATCAAGATTGGATCGTGACTCTCTTCTTAGTTAATGGACAAAAAGAACCGGAAATTAGACGCGATAGCGCTTGGTTATTTCAACCAGAATTAAGCGTTGAATCTGCCGACCCCAATTATCCCGATATTTTCATTAAACGGCGGCTGAAACGCCAACTCGGTAAACTCAACCCCGTCTTATTTGCCGAAGAACAAGCAATGGCGATGCAGTACCGCGACTGCATAGAATTTGCCGTTGGACACGGGACAGGCGTACACGCGGAACTTTTAGGCGGAAAGTGCGATCGCGAAGCCAGCCAAAGGCATCGGGCTATCCGTCTTACTACTAAAGTCGTCCCCGCCTACGAAATTCCCCAAACTACGCCGCCAACTATTGAGGAAATACCGGGACTGGCGGGATTAATTTTAGATATGAAAGAACTAGCAGAAATTCCAGATTTATCAACTGCTTTAAGTTCTTTAACTATTGCTTATAGTGAATGGATTACCCAACAAACTGCGAAAATTGCCGACTCCACCGCCGATTTAGGCGATTATCAGGAAGCCGCAAAATCGGCAATGGCAAATTGTCAAATAACTTGCGATCGTATTCAAGCAGGAATCACGTTATTACAAACAGATAATCAGGCTGCTGAAGCGTTCCAATTTATGAATGTCGCCATGTGGAAGCAGCGGATTCACTCAATTTATGCAGAAAATAAACGGCGCGGCGAAGCCAGCGAATGGGATAATATTGATATTCCCAAAAATCGCACCTGGCGACCGTTTCAGTTAGCTTTTATCCTGCTAAATCTTCCCAGCATCACCGAATTAGACCACCCAGATCGATGTCATCCCACAGATGCGATCGCCGATTTACTTTGGTTCCCCACTGGCGGCGGTAAAACCGAAGCCTATCTAGGATTAACAGCCTACACCATTGGACTGAGAAGATTGCAAGGAAATATTGCCGGACGTTCCGGCGCAGCAGGGGTTGCTGTCCTCATGCGCTACACCCTCCGCCTCTTAACATTACAACAATTTCAACGCGCCACAACCTTAATTTGTGCCTGCGAAGAAATCCGCCGCCAAGATGAAAATAAATGGGGAAAAGAACCGTTTAGAATTGGGTTATGGGTAGGGATGAAAACCACACCAAACCGAACCGAACAAAGCAATGAATTTCTCAAACAAAAACTCGGACAATACCAACCCACTAGCAGCGGTTCCCCCCATCAATTAACTAACTGTCCTTGGTGTGGTTCTCAAATTGACCCCGGCAAACAACATATTAAAGTAGAATCCTTTGCCAAAGGATCGGGACGTACTTTAATTTACTGTGGTGATGCTTTAGGCAAATGTTTATTTACCCAAAAACAATCTCCCGCCGAAGGTTTACCCATTGTAGTTGTAGATGAAGAAATCTATCGTCGTTTGCCAACATTAGTGATAGCAACTGTTGACAAATTTGCCCAAATGCCCTGGAATGGTGCTGTACAAATGCTATTCGGACAAGTAGACGGATATTGCACCCGTCACGGTTTTCGTTCTCCTGAAATCGAAGATACAAACTCTCACCCCAGTAAATACGGACTCCCCACTGCTAAAACAATTCCTAGCAATCCCTTGCGGCCACCAGATTTAATTATTCAAGATGAATTGCACTTAATTAGTGGCGCTTTGGGAACCCTAGTCGGACTGTATGAAACCGCCGTAGATCAACTGGCTTCGTGGGAAGTCAACGGTAAAATAGTCCGTCCCAAAGTAATCGCTTCCACTGCGACAATTAGACAAGCCCGCGACCAAGTACATAACCTATTTTTGCGCCAAGTACAAGTTTTTCCACCCCAAGGATTAGATATTGAAGATAACTTTTTTTCCTGTCAGCGTCCGCCTTCCGAGGATTATCCCGGTCGGCGATATTTGGGGATTTGTGCCACAGGAAGGCGATTAAAAGCAGCATTAATTCGCGTTTATACGGCAGTATTAGCAGCCTCTCAATATTTGTTTGAAAAATATGGCGATTCTGTTGATCCTTGGATGACCTTAGTGGGTTATTTTAACTCCATGCGGGAATTAGGAGGAACCAGGCGTTTAGTCGATGATGACATTCAATCTCGCTTAGGAAAAACCGACCGCCGAGGGTTAGCAAAACGTCTGAGACTCGAAGTAGAAGAATTGACCTCGCGCAAAAATTCTACCGATATTCCCATCGTATTAAATTGGTTGGAAACTCCTTTTTCCTCAGAGAAGTCCAACAAAAATAACAAGCGCAAACCCTTAGATGTTTTACTAGCTACTAACATGATTTCTGTGGGCGTAGACGTAAAACGTTTAGGCGTAATGGTAGTGACAGGTCAACCAAAAAATACTGCTGAATACATCCAAGCAACCTCGCGGGTAGGGCGAAGTTTCCCCGGTTTAGTATTTACTGTTTATAACTGGGCGCGACCGAGAGATTTATCCCATTACGAACAATTTGAACATTATCATGCTACCTTTTATCAGCACGTTGAAGCCCTTTCAATTACTCCTTTTGCCCCCCGCGCCCTTGACCGAGGATTAGCTGCTTTATTCGTTTCCTTGGTGCGTTTGGCAGGTAGCGAATTAAACGCGAATGATAAAGCCGGTAGGATTTCTCGCCATCATCCTTATGTGGAAGCTGCTATGAATGCGATTTGCGATCGGGCTTTAGCAGTAGGAGATACTAAAACCCGCGATTTAGTAAAACAGGAATTAGAAGCTAAATTAGACTATTGGTTAGCAGAAGCAGCGGATACAACGGGAGGAAAAATCTTAGGATATCAGACTAAAAAAGACGGGCTGACAATGGGATTATTAGAACAACCTGGACAAAGCAATTGGCAATCATTTACTTGTTTAAATTCCTTGCGAAATGTTGAACCGAATATTGGCTTAATTTTAGACAAGCGCATCCCCGATGATGACGATCGTCCAATACAATCAATGAGTGAAACTACCCCAATTGATTTAAACTTTTAGAAGCAATCCCCTACGATTCACTTGTCAGCCGACGGGCGGGCGCGCCGTCGGCACAACCGCTAGATATTTGCACAAATCATTTAGGTTCGCCATATATTAGTTAATACAATGACAACAAATCAATCCTCTTCTAAAAACAAAGTCGGCGAACTCCGACCCAGCCAAATTTTATTTTCTTCAGGCATTGGTTCTATTATAGATTTACCCAACTTATCAACTATGGTAATGGGATTAGATGATTGGGAACTCACTCACGCCTCAGAATTAGGAGAAGCCCGGTTACTAGCAGCAGTGCAAAAAGAAATCGGTACTCAAGTCAAAAAACTGCTAACGCCACCTATATCTCAATCAAACAACCTTATCCCTAACTTATTTGATGAAAGCGCCAAAGTAGGAATTCCAGTCTCACCTTTCCCCACCTGGGTAGTTTGTCCCCAATGTCGATTACTCGCACCTTTAAGAGCGGGGCTATTTGAGTTAAAAACCGACCGCCATCGACCCGACCAAAATCGCTACATTCATAGTAATTGCCGCAATTTTTCTCCAACAGCCATCCCTGCGAGATTTTTAGTAGCTTGTCAACACGGACACTTAGATGATTTTCCCTGGCGCTACTTCGTTCATAGAGGTAGCAGTAATTGCAAAGGTTCTCTGCGTCTCTATGAATATGGTATCTCTGGGTCTGCCACCGATATTGAAGTAAAATGCGATAGTTGCGGTAAATCTCGCCGAATGTCCGATGCCTTTGGCGAACTTGGTAAAATGAATATGCCTCAGTGTCGCGGCCGCCATCCCCATTTACGCAACTTTGCAGAAGACGGATGTACCAAGCAAATGAAAAGTATCTTACTCGGTGCATCAAATAGCTGGTTTCCCATCACCCTTTCTGTACTCTCGATTCCCACTACTATTAATCAACTGGGGCAACTAATTGATAAACATTGGACGGTGTTAGAAAAAGCTACTACAATTGATATTTTAGCTGCTTTCCGCCAAATCGGTCAACTCAAAGAATTTGCTAAATATTCAGATGGTGAAATCTGGCAAGAAATCGCACAAAAACGTCAGGGGGCTGGGGAAGCCCCCCTTCTGGATGTGAAAGATATCAAAACCCCCGAATGGCAAGTTTTTTCTAACGTAAACACCAGTTTAAATAGCGCTGATTTTCGGTTAACATCTGTCGCCGCCCCTGATGGTTACGAAGCTTATTTTGAAAAAGTTGTCTTAGTAGAACGCTTGCGAGAAGTTCGTGCTTTAGTTGGTTTTACCCGCATCGAATCTCCTGGTGATTATGCTGAAACAGGAGAATTACCCGAAGAATACTGGGCTCCTTTGAGTCGTTCTAAACCTACATGGGTGCCAGCTTCTGAAGTGCGTGGCGAAGGTATTTTTATGCAATTTCAAGAGGAAATCTTACAAAAATGGTTATCCAGTACACCTCGATTAACAAAATACGAACAACAAAGCTTAGAAGCGCATCGTCGTTGGCGCAGGGCGCGTTCCTTAGATCCTGATACTAATTTCCCCCGTATTCGTTATATTTTACTGCATTCCTTCGCTCATGCTTTGATGCGGCAATTAGTAATAGAATGTGGTTACAATGCTGCTAGTTTGCGGGAACGCATTTACTCAAAAGATCCTAATGAAGATAATGGCCCAATGGCTGGTGTGTTGATTTATACAGCCGCACCAGACAGCGAAGGTACGCTAGGGGGATTAGTCAGTTTAGGTGAACCGGGGCTTTTGGGTCGTCATATTGACCAAGCTTTAGAACAAATTGGTTTATGTGCTTCTGACCCTTTATGTGCAGAACATAGCCCTTTACAAAATACAACTTCTTTGCATTGGGCGGCTTGTCATGCTTGTTTGTTTAGTCCTGAAACCTCCTGCGAACGAGGAAATAAATATCTCGATCGCACTTTGTTAATTCCTACTATGAATGCTGATTTATCAGAATTAGCTTTCTTTCAATAATCTTATATAGTAATCCTTGCAGGAGTCGTAAATTTTTTACCCCACCCCAGCCCTCCCCGATGCCTTGGGGAGGGAGTAAGAAATTCACAAAGGATTTAGGATTGATTGCTATATCTAAAGTCAATTAACAAGCTGCTAATGCGAGCTATTCTCTGGGCAGCTAGCGCTGCCCCCGCTTAGCAGCTATTTTAACGCACAAAGATGCAAACCAAATCCCACACCGCGACAGCTAAAAGCCGAAAAAAAGAGAGCGGATTTTCCAAAATTAAACCAAAGGCAAGTGTTCCCTTAGAACAAACCGAACCTTTGGTCGAAGATGAACTAAAAGTTGAAGAAAAATCCGATCGCAATTCCTCCAATAGCGCAGGCGATTCTCCCCAGCTTTTGCCAGCAGAAATTAAGCTCGTCTGCACGCAAGAAAATTTAGCCAACCATCTCGAACTTGTCAGCAAAGCTGTCCCAGCAAAACCCACCCACCCCGTGTTAGGAAATGTCCTCTTAGTTGCTTGCAAAAAAACGCAGCGAGTCCAACTTACCGTCTTCGACATGAGATTGGCTATTCAAACCTCCTTTGAGGCAAACGTTCAATCTCCCGGCGACATGACTATTCCAGTCGGACTTCTCAGTGATATTGTCGGGAAATTCTCGCCCGGAGATATCACTTTAGTCAGTCGCGAAGCCTTGAATCGCGAAGGTGAAGATAGCGAAGATAGCGGGAATAACATCACCTTGCCAGAGGCTATTAGCAACAGTCCAGTTGCTACCCTAATTGCTGCTTGCGGTCGCTATCAAGTTCGAGGGATTTCGAGTGAAGAATTCCCTGCTATTCCTGAAGTAAAAACAGCGCAAACAATTTGCATCCCCGCTGAAACTTTGAAAGAAGGGCTGAAAGGGTCACTGTTTGCCACCGCTACCGATGAAGGCAAGCAAATCCTAACAGGTGTTTACTTCAAAATCGGCCAAGATAGCCTCGAATTTGCTGCCACAGACGGCCACCGTTTGGTTGTCCTCAATACTTCAATTCAAGGTTTTTCTAAGAAGAAACAAGCGGAAATTGCACAGCCTCTAGAGCTTACAGTCCCAGCTAAATCGCTCGCCGAACTGGAGCGAATTTTATCGAGCAGGACATCCGCTGACCCAGTAGAGCTTTCTTACAGCACTGAGAGCGCTCTGGTAGAATTCCGGTGGGGAGCGCAGCGCTTAGTAACGCGCTGTTTAGAAGGCACATACCCAGCTTATCCCGATTTATTGCAGCAGGATTTCCAACATCAGGTAACGCTGGAAAAAGCACCTTTCATCAAAGCTATAGAGAGAATTGCTGTGCTGGCAGACAAGAAAGAAAAAACGCTCAGCATCCGCATTAATAGCGAAGCACAGCAAGTGTCACTGTCGCTTTTCAGAGAATTTGGAAACGGTTTGGAACAGATGGCAGCGCACGTTAACTCAGACAGCAATTTGTCAATTTCATTCAACATAAAATACCTGTTGGAAGGTGCAAAAGCGATCGCTAGTTCCCAACTCCAAATGCACCTCACTCAGCGCGACGGCCCCGCCATTTTAGTTCCTGCTGGCAACCGCTCCAAGCCCAACATCCTAATGGATGCCAAATACTTGTTAATGCCGATTTTCAAAGACTGATGTCTTTTGCAAAAAAGGCTCGCTTGGCAGAAGTAAAAATATTGAGTTTTTTACTTCTCTCTTCTTCTGAGTGCAAACTCCGCAAATATGACTCTAATTCTCAGCAAACAATTACACCTAACCATTCAATCATGTACGCAGCATTACCTCAAAAATACCGCCCTCGTAGCTTGTCTGAACTGGCCGGACAGGAGTACATCCAAAGGACACTTTCCAATGCGGTCAAAACTAATAAAATTGCTCCGGCTTACTTGTTCGCCGGCGAACGGGGAACGGGCAAAACTTCAACGGCCCGCATTTTAGCTAAATCTCTCAACTGCACCAGTGCAGACAAACCCACAGTAAAGCCGTGCGGCAAGTGCCAATCCTGCCGCTCGATTGAAAAAGGCAGCAGCTTAGACGTTGCTGAAATTGACGCGGCTTCCCACAACGGCGTGGATGACGCTCGCGCCCTGATCGAGCGATCGCACTTCGCACCAGTTATCAGCCGCTACCGAGTGTTTATTTTAGATGAAGTTCACTGCCTAAGTTCCCAAGCTTTTAACGCTCTTCTAAAATGTTTGGAAGAACCTCCGCATCATGTAGTGTTCATCTTGTGCACAACAGAGCAACACAAAGTGCTGCCAACAATTAACAGCCGCTGCCAAACGTTTCTGTTTCGATCACTGCCAATCCCAGCCATTGTCAAACAGCTAACAATGGTAGCTGAGAAAGAGTCAATTGCAATTGCCGAAGAAGCTAAAATTGCGATCGCCCGCGCCGCGAATGGCGGGATGAGGGACGCCTTGCAGTTGCTCGACCAGTTGAGCTTATTAGGAGAGGAAATTACCAGCTCTCACGTATTGGAGCTGTCGGGGCGGATACCGGAGTCGGATTTAGTTGCAATTTTGAAATCGGTCCGCACCGGCAACGCGCTGAAGCTGCTGCAACTGTCCCGCGAACTCATTGACAGCGGGAAAAGCCCTAAAATGCTGCTGGCGTCGCTGCTAGCCTGCTACCGGGACTTGTTGCTTGCAACGAGCGTGCCGGACTGTTCGCTGATGTTAGTTAGTGGCATTTCGCACTCGGCCCTGATGGAAATTGCCTCTGCTTGGGACTGCAATGCGATCGCTGCTGGCCTCGAACAGTTGCAGGCTTCGGAATGGCAGCTCAGCAAGAGCGCTCACCCAACGCTGTGGCTGGAACTCTGCTTGCTGGGATTGGCAAAGGTGCCACAATTAAAACCCCACGTCGCTCTTGGCGCTCTTGCTAACCCCAGGCAGCCCGATCGCACCCAGAAGCTGCCCAGTACCTCCAAGTTGCGAGCTCCTCGTTCCAAAGAGCGAGCCATTTGGGAAAAAGTGCTCTCAGCAACTTCTGAGAAGAACCGCGCTTTACTCTGTGCTGCTTCCCTGGTAGCACTGACGGAAAAGAAAGCGGTGCTGGCCGTGCCCGCCCAATACCTGGACAAGTTCAACCGGAACGCAGCTAAGGTGCAGAAGATATTTCTGGCTGCAACGGGCGTCCGCTATCTTGTGTCGTTCGAGGAGAAGAACCCATGATTAGCTTGCTGATAGGGGATGACCTCCACGCGATTCACAAAAAGCTTTCTGCCTTTAAAAAGAACCTCGACCCCGCTTGGATTGGCTTCAATTATCACCGCTTTGATGCTTCGGCATTGAATGAGGCGGTTGACTGCGCCCTGACTCCCGCCTTGGGAACGGAAAAAGCAAAGTTAGTGGTGATAGAAGGGTGTAATTTCAAACAGTTTACTGAAGAGGCGCTGGAGGTTCTCCAGTTGCTCCCGCAGATACCGCAAAAGACACACCTGGTTTTTGTAGCGCCTTCTATTGACAAACGCCTGAAGGTGGCAAAATTCCTGCTTTCTCAAGCTAAGCTGTTCGAGTTCGACCTTATTCCCCCCTGGCGAACGGATCTCATCGCCCGATCGATCCGAACTCAAGCTTTGGCAATAGGGCTGTCGCTGAACTCAAATGCTATTGATTACTTGGCGGTTGCGATCGGCAACAATCCTGCCCGCGCCGAATCAGAACTGCACAAGTTGGTAACTTACAGCAGTGGCGCTTCCCTCACTTTAAACTCTGTGCGATCGCTGGTTCCTTCAACTACTCAAAATAGCCTTCAGCTTGCCGAAGCGCTGAGGGAAAATAACTCTAAGAGAGCAGTTTGTTTGCTGCTTGACCTTTTGGCAATAGAAACTTTCCCGCTGGCGATTTGTGCGACGCTGATTGCTCAATTTAGAACTTGGTTGTGGGTGAAAGCGGCGATAGTTGGTGGAGTTAAGCAAGACGCTGAAATTGCCCGGATTTGTCAAATTGCCAACCCGAAGCGAGTGTACTTTCTGAAAAAAGAAGTAGCTGCTGCTTCTCTAACATCCCTTTCGTCTGCGGTGTCCCTGCTGTTTGATTTAGAGGGTTCGCTGAAGCTTGGGCGTAAAGGGGATTCCATGTTGCCTGCAATTCTGGCGATCGCCCAACTGTTTTCTCCTAAGAAAGCAAGGAAGCGCGAAGTAGGAGCGAGCGCATCTCTTTTGTTTAACTAATTCAAAAAATTAAACGAAGGCTTAGCTTAAGAATATTCTAACCTTCCGCAGGTTGATGTTATTCAAGCTAAAAAACAAGGGGGAACAGCCCCCTTGTTTAGCTCAATAATTTGCGTCAGCCCTGTTTGGGTAATAAGCCTAAGATTAAGGAAAGAAAACAGTCCAATTCTCGCGCATAAAATGGTAAACTACTGGAATTAACTCCTCGACAATCCAGCGTAACAAGGGGCGGTTTTTCAAAATAGAAATCCGCTCACCTAATAGTTTAGCCGCCACCTTCCAAATCACCTCTCCAATAGCATCAAAGTTTGCAGATTTCACGGCGTGCTTTAGCTGTTCACGCTCTTGGTTATTCTGCTTGATTTGTTGGAAGAGATCATCAAATTCGCTCATAGTTAACCTCCATAATTTGTAGGGGTGGGCAAAGCCCACCCTTGATTAGTTAAATCCGAGTTTCAGTCAGGTCAAAAAGCTTCCGATTTTTATTCGGATCGATGACAATTAGATTGGAGTATTCCTTCGCTTTTGCAAAAGGAAGTTTATCTAATTGGTCATTCAAGAAGTTGTTAAAACGAGCGATCGCTTCCTTACCCATTTTGTTGACAATCACCAGCATTAACTTGTTTAAGTTATAGCGGAAAGAAGACGAACACGGCACAACTTGATAGTTTTGGTACAGTCGTTGAAACACCTCTTGGTAGTGGGGATATTTGCCTTTGAGTTGAGAGAGAGTTGGCTCGTCCATAAACCCTTGAAAGACAATGCTATATGTATCCCAAGAAAATTGAGGATCATCTATTTTGAAATTCCCATCGTTATAGGTACGGGAAACAATCCCATGACGATAAGGAAATAAGAAGGTTTCTTGATAATACTGAGCTTTCTTGTCCAAGATGTCACGAGTGACTTTACTGGGTGCAAACATCCCCCAAGTATTATCCATTTTGGCAAGAATCCAAGCCGGATGACTGAGTGTATCAGCCTTGGTCAAAACAAATGTGATTTTGCTCATTAATTGTGCTTGTTTTTCAGCACTAAATGAAACTAAAATCTTGTTTAAGGCGGAAACATCAAAAGTGACTGAACGGCTATCACAGTGGAGACACCAGAGGACAACATCCGCTTCAAAAAGCTTTTGTTTATAGTCCTCAATATACCGAGCATCTGCTGACTCAGATTCACCAATTCCGGGTAAATCATAAAACCACAATTCACCCTGATTTCCCTTAACAACAACCTTTTCGATCGCCATCGTACAAGGCTTAACTGGGTCAGTCTTTAAATCGGTGTTGAATAGCGCATTAATCAATGAGCTTTTACCAACACCAGTTTGACCAATGACGGCGACAATAAATGGCGCATTGGCAGCCTTAATAAAGCTTTCAATCGCTTCTTTTTTGAGCCGTTCTATTTGCTCTTGAGACAAAGCTTGCATGGATTTATCCTGTTTAGTTTTCAAGGTTCTGAGAGATTTTTCGTCTCTGGTTATATGCTAGATCAGTTTATTTAATATTGTTGTAGAGCCTTGTAGAAAATAATAGAATTTTCCTCTCCTCATCAACACTAATAAATATCAGCTATTTCCCAGATTGTTCTACCTCTATATTTTTAGATTATCATTTTAATTGAATGACTGTAAATAGAATTATGTAGAATTAGATAGATAGAAAAATATAGATTTTTGAAGAAATACCTTGACATTATTTATTCTCGGCAATATCGCCACAAAACCACCAAAGCCAAGATTTATGACATAACTAAACTTACATAATATTATAAAACAACTAACGCTAATAGTAAATTACTATGTTTTTAGATAAAGAGACGCTTGAATTATTTTCTATAGAATTTGGTAAAATTAAATAGATAAAATATAAATTTTGGTAGTATCCCTTGACAGTGAATTAATTAATTTGCTATGATCGTTTATAATTGATTTAAAAAAGGCTAAAATCTATGAACAAAAATTATAAATACTGGGAAAGCCAATTTCTTGCTCAGAAGGTAAGGGACTTCGGTTTTTCTGGTCAGGCAGCAATCGCTTTTGAACGGAGATTATTAGAGGAAAATCATGTGAAAAATGATAGTACATTAAGCGGCGAATTGCAAGAAGAATATCCTTTGTTATTCTCAATTAATACTATGAGAGATTCTTGGCATAAAACTATATATCCAGCACTTCAAGAACATGGTTTTGATTATTATGATGAGAATAAGAATCCCAATGGAAAATATAAGAAAAGTTGGGAGGGTGTAAGAAAATGGTTGCTTGAGGCAATATTCCCTGAATACATAAAAACTACTCCATCTCAAACAAGCATTGAACTTTGGCAAGAATTATGGGAAAAGTCAGAGGATAGTAGTAATATTTCTATTGAAGAATCTTCCTCAAAAAATGACATCCCCCATCTGGGAGTAGCTGTTATAGGAGTATTTGAACCGAATCTGCAACCGGATTGGCCATCATTTCGGATTGGGAGTCAAATCATGTATCAGTTGAAGTTAAATAATCGAGGCTATTTAATTGTGGCTGAAAAGTTTGCATCTGGAGAAATTTACTGTCTTGCCCCTTCTAAGTTAAGTTCAGCTTTTCCGGTGCCTTGGGGGAGATTGGTTCTACCTAAAAATGATGTTTTTACAGTTCAACCTCCTATGGGATATGAAGAAATCCTTGCTGTTTTTAGTCAAGATAAACCTCAACTCAATTGGCTACCTCAAGCTGAGGATGACCCGTTAGAATTACAAACAGAGCATTTAGCAGATTTGCTAAATCATATCAATCAAAACAAATGTGAGGTGATGCGATACAAATATTTGATTACATCCTAAAAATTTAGGAGATCATAGCCAATGAAAACGGAGAATTGAATTTTAGGGTTAGATGTGGATTGAGTATGACAAGCTTTTGCCACTTTGAATTAACCTCTAGGGTACATCAGAATTTTCACTAAATAATTAAAATTATAACCATCTTGTCTGAGGCATCCTACTTGACTAAACCATCAAAATATAAAAATAGGTAAAAAAATGAATTTCTTTAATCAGTTATGTAAATTTATCTCTAAACTAGCAGAAAGAGAAGTTTCTTCTAAATGTTTAATAGGTAAGTTTGATGAAGCTATTGAATTAGCTGAAAAATTTAAAAAAATATCTAGAGTTTTTTGGGGAAATGAACATCCTATCGTAGCTACTAGCTTAAATAATCTAGCTATTAGCTACAATTATCAAGGGAAATACAGTGAAGCTGAACC
>NZ_JAUBRJ010000041.1:0-44391 GCF_036701805.1 Microcoleus sp. N3A4 | reverse complement strand
TCTTTTTCAACAGGCTTTAGAGATGAGGCAACGTCTGTTTAACGGCGATCATCCTGATGTGGCTGCTAGCTTAAATAGTCTAGCTGTACTCTACTATTGTCAAGGGAAATACAGAAAAGCTGAACCTCTTTTTCAACAGGCTTTAGAGATGAGGCAACGTCTGTTTAACGGCGATCATCCTGATGTGGCTGCTAGCTTAAATAATCTAGCCGGACTCTACCTTTCGCAAGGGAAATACAGGGAAGCTGAAATTCTTTATCAACAGGCTTTAGGGATGAATCAACGTCAGGCTTTAGGGATCTGGCAACGTCTGTTTAAGGGTGGTCGCGATCATCTGGCTATTAGCTTAAATAATCTAGCTAGACTCTATGATATTCAAGGGAAATACAGAGAAGCTGAACCTTTTTATCAACAGGCTTTAGGGATATTGCAAAGTTTGGTTAAAGGCGATCATCCTGATTTAGCTACGAGCTTAAATAATCTGGCTAATCTCTACCTTTCTCAAGGGAAATACAGGGAAGCTGAAGATATTTTTCAACAGGCTTTAGAGATGAATCAACGTCTGTTTAGCGGCGATCATCCTAATGTAGCTACTAGCTTAAATAATTTAGCTGGACTCTATGATAATCAAGGGAAATACAGGGAAGCTGAACCTCTTTTTCAACAGGTTTTAGAGATGAGGCAACGTCTGTTTAGCGGCGATCATTCTGATGTGGCTGCTAGCTTAAATAATTTAGCTGGACTCTATTATATTCAAGGGAAATACAGGAAAACTGAACCTCTTCTTCAACAGGCTTTAGAGATGAATCAACGTCTGTTTAATGGCGATCATCCTGATATAGCTAATAGCTTAAATAATTTAGCAGAACTCTATTATATTCAAGGGAAATACAGGAAAACTGAACCTCTTTTTCAACAGGCTTTAGAGATGAATCAACGTCTGTTTAACAGCGATCATCCTGGTATAGCTAATAGCTTAAATAATCTAGCTCTACTCTACAAAAAACAAGGGAAATACAGGGAAGCTGAAAATCTTTTTCAACAGGTTTTAGAGATGAGGCAACGTCTGTTTAACAGCGATCATCCTGATATAGCTAATAGCTTAAATAGTCTAGCTCTACTCTACAAAAAACAAGGGAAATACAGGGAAGCTGAACCTCTTTTTATACAAGCTTTAGCGATAAAAAAACGTCTATTTAATGGCGATCATCAGGATGTAGCTATTAGCTTAAGTAATCTAGCTGTACTCTACTGTTATCAAGGGAAATACAGGGAAGCTGAACCTCTTTTTCAACAGGCTTTAGAGATGAGGCAACGTCTGTTTAATGGCGATCATCTTGATATAGCTACTAGCTTAAATAATCTAGCTACCCTCTATGCTGTTACTAATCGCCATCAACAAGCCCTAGAATTATTTAAAGAAGCTACAGAAATAGAACATAGCTTGATGAGTCAAGAGTTTGTAGGGAGTTCAGAAAATGATAGAATCCTTTTCTTAGATAGCATTAGAGTCACACAATATGCTTTACTTTCCCTCATCTATCAATACTTTTATCCCCTAGAAGAATCAGAGGAAAAATCACAAGCGATTCATACTGCATTTGATTTAGTGTTAAAACGTAAAGCTTTAAGTAATGCGGCTAGTGCGGCTTTCAATACAGCAATGTATAGCGATCGCTATCCTCACTTAAAAGACTCCTTTGAAAGATGGCGATCGCGCTGGCAACAAATTATTAACTTGCAATTTTCCCTTTATTTACCTAAAAATTTACCCCGTCTCGAAGCTAATAAAAAAATTCTGAGTGAATTACACATTGAAGTCGAAGATTTAGAAAAAAATATCACAGTGCCAGAACTTTGCCTTGAAAATCAATTAGTCGATCGCAAAGCTATTGCTTTAGAATTACCAGAAAATAGTACCTTAATTGAATTTGTTTATTTTCCCGTCTTTGACTTTACCACCAACCAATATCAAAACCCCCGTTATCTTGCCTTTATCTTACCTGCACAACAACCAGAAAAAGTTCAGATGATTGACTTAGGAAAAGCGGATAAAATTGATGATTTAATCGGAAAAGTGCGTCAAGCGGTTTCCCAAATCAATCTAGAAAATATGGGGATCTCTACCAAAACCTGGAAATCAGAAAAAGCTGAATCAGAAAATCATTTTTTTGAATTAACTAACACAATTTTTAAACCCCTACAAAACCACTTGCAAGGTCAAGAATTATTCATCTGTCCCGATGGTGCATTAACCCTAATTCCCTTTGAAATTTTACCCTTAGATCCCCAAAATAATCAATTACTGATTGAGCAATACCAAATTACCTATTTAACGGCGGGTCGGGATTTATTACGCTATAAATATCAGCCGAAAAATTGCTGCGCTTCAGAATCTTTAGTAATTGCCGACCCAAATTTTGATTTATCTATAAATCAAGCCATAGCAATTCCCCCAATCTCTGTTAAAAAAGAGGGGTTATCTCTTAACTTTAATACCGTGACAAATGAAATCATTGAAACTTTGGGAAAAGAAGATAGCAAACCCTTTTCCCCTGTTCCCATGACACAAGAAATAGCTGAAGTTGCTGCTTCTCAATTTAAGGTCAACCCTTTGTTACAAAATGATGCCTTAAAAAATTATTTAGCAAATGGTAAATGCCCTCAAAAATTAGTTATTGCAACTCATGGTTTCTTTTTACCCCAAAATGCTCCCCCCCAACCCGACTTCTTGACAAGAGCAGAGTTTATTCAAGCAGGCTTTCATTTTCGTCAAATTCAAACCATAGAAAACCCCTTATTGCGTTCAGGATTAGCATTAGCAGGGGCAAATACTTGGCTTTTAGGTGGAGAAATACACCCAGAAGCAGGAGAAGGGATTATTTTTGCCCAAGACGTAGCTGGCTTTGATTTATGGGCGAATGAATTAATCATTTTAATTGCCTGTGAAACCGCAGTGGGTGATGTAAAAATTGGGGAAGGGGTGAAAGGCTTACGCAGTGCTTTTACAGCGGCCGGAGCCCGACTTTTAATTATGAGTTTGTGGTCTGTTCCTGCTCAAGTTTCGATTTTATTAATGAATCGCTTTTTTGTCAATTATCAGGAAAAAAACTTACGCTGCCAACAAGCTTTACAAGAGGCACAAAACTATATTAGGACGCTGACAAGGAAAGAGTTAGAATCTTTACCAAATGGTCAAAAAATTATACAAGAAATTCGATCAACCTTGCGGGAAAAATCACCTCAATTAGTTGAACAATGGGAATTACAAAATAATCCTTTACAAGCGCGTTATTTTTGGGGCGCGTGGGTTTGTGTAGGAAGGGAGTTTTAACTTATATTCTGCATAACTTATATTCTGCATTATTTATCAACTTGATTATACCAAGTTGATAGGAGCGAATTGCTAGTTTAAGAAATATGCTATTCTTAAGAATGTAAAGACAGCGAACCTTTTGACAGTGAAGGCGACCTGCCGATACAGCCCGCGCCGCCCCGACAGAAAATAACCCCAGCTTTCTGTTAGGAAACCTTATTGGTTTTAGCAGGCAAAGGTACAAAGCCCCAATCCCCAAATAAACAACCAGGGCTATCCAAATGAATAAAAATGAAACTGTGTCGCTCTCAGTCAGCGACGCGATTCAGCATATTGGTCTTGACCAACTCAAGCCTCACCCTCGCAATGAGGAAATTTACGGGTGCACCGAAAGTATTGCTGACCTGGTAGAGTTGATCCAACTCAAAGGCTACGTCCAACCGCTGACCGTCAAAACAGATGGTACGATCGTCAGCGGCCATCGGCGGTGGAGGGCGCTAGCAGCGCTGGGCTGGAAGTTTGTCCCAGTTATTGTCTGCCACTTCCAGACTGAAGATGACGAGCTGTTTGTCTTGGTAGCAGAAAACCGCCACCGCCACCAAAGTCCTGTACAGAGAATTCGGGAAGGAATTGTCGTGGAGCCTATAGCTAGAGAGCACAGGAACAGACACGCTGCTAAGAAAGCTCGCCACCAAGCTGCTGAGTCAGCAGAGCCGCCGTCGGACAACCAGCAACCGCTGATGGAAAATTTTCCATTGAACCCGATCGACTTAGGTCTGACTCCAAGGGAAATGGAACTGACGGAAAATATCGTGGCGGCTATAGTCGGCTTGGGGTGCGGCAGGAACTACAGGAAAGGGCGCATTGCCGTCAAAGCTGCCGACGAGCTCAAGAGAGACAGCCCCGAATTGGCTGCAAAGTGGTTGGACATTATTAATGACCACAGCATAGATGTAGGGTATCAACTTGCGAAGATGCAGGAGGACAAGCGAGTAAGGGCGTTGGCTGCGATCTCGTCGGGAGCAGCGAAAACCCCGAAACAAGCTAAAGCTCTGATTAAGGGTGCTTTGAGAAAATCTTCCGCCTCGAAGAAAACCGAGGGCAGCATTAGTAGCGAGCCGGTTCAAGAAAGCGATTGCGGTGGAGAATGTAAAACTTGCACTCCTTGCGAACCAATTACGGGTGAGGGAGTCAAAACGCGCTTTGGTCCAGACAGCGCGGGGGCATGGGTTATTGTCAAAATCCCTTTTATTCCTACTGAAAAAATAGCGGAAAGGAAGTGGAATGGATTTTGGGGCCGGATTGTGGAGGTTGGAGCGACTTTGAAAGTCGATATGGGTTCAGAGGTGGTATCGCTCCTTCAATCAGATGTGGTGGCGATATTGAACCCAACGCCGAGTTTTTGCTCAATAGCTGAGCGAATTCTTAGGCTGCAAAGCTTCGGCACGGTGTACGAGTTTGGGAAAATCGTCTTGAACAGGATGCAGAGAAAAGTGGTTTGGGATGCTGCAGCGCTAGCTTATCTGGATGCTGTGGAACAGGTGGAATTGGCGCGGCGGGCGATCGAGCAGGCTTTATAATGAGGCTCTCGTTTACTGGCACTAACCGCTTCGCTAACTGTTAGAAGTTAGGGAGCGGTTGTATTTTTGTCGGCGCGTGATTATCGAAATCTCAGCTAGTCACTATCAAGAAGAATGTCATATACAGATCCAACATAAAACTCTTCAACTTCATAGGCTGCGTACATACCTACGCCATCTCGCTCCACAGCGTCAGTTTGATAGTGCTCGCACCCACCAACTACTTTTAACCACACCTGTGGATAGCGCGAACGAGCTGCCGATACTACTGCTAGGTGTGAAGTGCAAGCCAGGGGCGGTCAAGTTTTTTTTGGTGGTTGCTGGTGTGGGTGAGGAGGAAAAGCGGATGGTGCATTATGCCAGGGAGCAGTTCCCGAAAGCTAAAGTTGCTGGAGCAGAGGTAGAGCAGAGGTAGAGCAGGGTTGGAAGGAGAAGTTTCGGATTTGGCGACAGCAGTAGGCCACAGCAACAGTGCCAGTCTCAGGGCGATCGGCAAATAAATATTTGAGATGTTGCATAAATTTTGAAACCTGACCCGATATATCGGAGGAAGAGAACAGTGTTTATTGAGAGGTTCTTATGACCTGATAGAGCCGAGAGCATATCATATCGAGGATACTACTGCCCAGGAGCGTGGCATCCCATAGCTACAAGCAGGGTTGTTTCAGATCCACAAGCATTGCGAGCCCGTATATTAACCAAACTCTACGGTCTGGAGCTATGCTTTCATCAACGATGCTATCCATGTTGCTATTGAACCCCTGGGCACAAGTCTAACAATTGAGCAACAAGCTTTAGCGGAGTGTTTTAGTCGAGGGAGTTTACCGAAGAAAAGGACATGAGAAGATTTACGATACGATTCCGAGGTTGGCAAGATGATAGGGGAAATAAGACACCTCGTTGGTGTCAAGATTCAGAATTGGCAGCTAACATTAGCGCCTGGATTCAGTTCCACCCAGATGCTGATGAGGAAAATTTTGCTCGATTTTGCTTGGATGATTTGATAGATAACTTATACCAATTTCAAAAACTATTGCTACAAACGGGAGTGTTGGGTAACACGAGGCTTGAATTCAACCTACTGGTGCTACTGTTGCCTAACTTTTTAAAAAAATTGGTATTAAATTCCTTAGCAGCTAGGCATTTGTCAGCCTTGTTAGAAAAAATTGGCTACGAAAAATCAGAGGAAATTCATAATAATTTAAAATATCACCAGAATAATAGTGTGAAATTACCGCCTGAAGATTCCTTCGATCAAATTTTTCAATATGCCTGGTTAGAGGCTGCAAACCCACTAAATTTTTTCATAAATTTTAAAGAACAGGAAGCTTCCCTAATTGGATATGCGGGCTCAAAAATGAAGGGAAAGATGAAAGATCAAATTTTTGGCAAAAAATACCTATCTACCACATATACTGGCTACGGCTTGTTGCGTAAGTTAGGAGAGGGAAAAAGGAAACGAAAAAAAGTTCTTGAATTACAAGGATACCAAAAGCCCAGACTATCTAATTTACTCCTTACTTGGGAATGCTTTTATCAAATTTGTACTCCTAACCGTCAGGGCAAGATTGATCCAACAATGGAACATTGGCAAGCAATCGCCCGTCAATACAACCAGTTACAAAAAGAACCTAATTCAAGTGTTAACTGGCAGACTATCAAAGACTGGATCGATGGCTGTTGCATTCCAGCCACAAAAAGCTATCTAGCTCCCCAGTCTATTGCTATTGATATCAAGAATCCGGAAACAGGTGAGGGTATAGATATTGCCGATCCATCGCCCTCTCCGGTTGAGTCTTTTGAACAAGAAGAGACAAACGAAATAGTTAGGCAATTCACAACTGAATTTAATCTTTCCCACTTTATAGAAACACTCAAATATGAAGATAAAAAATTGCTATTGCTTAGGTATGGGTTTGAATTAAGACAAGTTGATGTGGCAGAAGAATTTAATTGGTACAAGCAAGATAAATCTGACAACACTCGTAAACCTGACAACTCTAAGGTTACGAGAGCAGAAGATAAAATTTTTAGATCACTGGCTAAAACAATATTAAACTGGATGATAACATCTCAAATACCGCGAAGGGAAGAAGCGGTTGTTATTGATTCAGACTGGTTAAAAAACATGAATATTAAATCGAGTTGTAACATTTTGATGAAAAAACATTTTTCCAGATTAGTCAAGCTTTTTAAAGAGGAAACGACGAACGCATTGAAACAGCAATTACCTGAATTGGAGGTCAATAACCAACTGACAGATAGGCAGCAATTCCTAAATAACTACGTTGTCAATCAAATTCAAACCAGCTTTAACATTACTCTCCAAGCAGACGGCTCTGTGGCAACCAAAATTTCCTCCCTTTTGGAGGATTTCTTGGAGATGCCCCAGCATTAATAATAAAAAAAACAAGAGGAAAGAAAATGAAATTTGGTTGTACAGAATTAACGGCGATCGATACCGAGCAAGTTTGGTTAATCTTTTCACCAGAAGACGAACAGCAAGCATGGCCACAAGACGGACAATACTCCTATGAAGCAGCCTATTGGAATGCTTACTTGAACCGACTCTGCTTGAATGCTTTTATGTCCTGGCTCAAGGAATATCTGGAGTTCACAGAGCCACTTGAAGTTTGGCCAAGTGAAGATGAATTTCCTAAGCTTTGGGAATTGGTAAATGGTACAGCAATTCAGTTAGGTGAAACACGCATTGTAGTGATTCCCAGCGAAGCGGTTGACATTGAAGAGTTTTGCGTCCAACAGGAATGGATTGATATACCTAGTTGGGTGGCGAACTATTATGTTTTAGTGCAGGTTAACCCAGATAATCGGTGGCTGCGGGTGTTGGGGTATGCTACCCATCAAATGCTGAAACAAAATGGAAAATACAACAAAATTACTCGTACTTACTCCTTGGAGAGAGAGGATTTAATTGAAGACCTGAATGTGATGTGGATGGCGCGGGAATTCTGTCGTGACGAAAAGGCAAAAGTAGAGCCACTGCCAAAGTTATCTTTAGTGGAAGTAAGAAAGTTAGTCGAGCAGTTGAAGCAGCCTTTTTGGTGTTCTCCTCGTCTAAGTGTCGAATTTAAAGAGTGGGGGGCGTTACTTGCAGACGAGCATTCAAGGCAAGAGCTATATAATTGTCTCCTGCGAGATAGAGCGGTAGTAGCTACGGAATCTATTACAACAACAGTTACAGCAGATATTGTACCAAGCAGTGAGTTAGTAAACTTAAGCCAATGGTTTCAGAGAAACTTTGAGAAGAGTTGGCGATCGATAGAAGAACTCTTGGGGCCTAGAGAATCCAATCTAGCTTTTGCTTTCAGAGGGAATCCCCGATTTAAAGAACCAACCTCAGAGCAAACACCAGCTATTCCGGCCTTGATTGAACTATTGCATGGGGAGCCTGATGAGGAAAAGCGTTTGAAAGCGGCTGAGTGCTTGGGGGCGATCGCTCCTGGCAATAAAGATGCTATTACTACCTTAATTGAGCTATTAAACACCAGTCACGATAAGTGGACTAAATACCAAGCTACGGAGAGTTTGGGGCGAATTGGCTTTGGTAATCCAGAGGCGATCGCCGCCCTTACTAAACTGTTGCATAGTAGCAAAGATGATGACCTGCGCTGGCAAGCCGCTTTGAGTTTGGGACAACTTGACCCTAGCCACCCCAAAGCAGGTGTTGGTAGGGGTCGCCACATCGACTTGGGAATGCAATTGGGAGGACATCCTGTGGCCTTGCTGGTTGCTATTGCAGGAGAAGAAGATGAGGAGGTTGGGGTTTTGCTGCGGGTGCGTCCCACTGGGGGTGAAATTTATCTGCCTGCGGGTCTTGAACTCATTGTGCTAGATGAATCAGGAGAGGTTTTCGAGCAAGCTCAGGCCAGAAGTGCTGATAACTGGATTCAACTACAGTTTAGTGTCGGAGTGGGCGATCGGTTTAGTGTCAAAGTGGTATTGGGGGATGCCAGTCACACAGAAGAGTTTGGAGTCTAACAAAAAAAATTTCTAGCAGACTTGCATATTTCTCTAAACCTAGCCCGATGTATAAGTAGCAGGCAAGCCAGATCAAAAATTATTCTAGCAGACTTGCATATTTTGGCAAACCTAACCCGATAGGTAAGTAACAGCCAAGTTGGTTGCTACTTACCACTAAGAGCCAAATCACCAAGCAAGGGAACTCTTAACAGGGAACCAATTACCCTAAATTAAAGTGAGGTAAACTCTTGAATTGTCGCAATTATTATGGTATTGATCTGGGGACAACTCACTGGCGCATTTTCCAGTTGAATGCGTCAGACAAATCTCAAGCTCCACAAGCTTTATCACTGACAATTTGCGATCCAGCGCGACACAGTTTGTCTGCTGCTTTATTGCTGGATGAAGGTAGCAAAATTTTAGCTTGTGGAGAAAGAGCCTATGAGGAAATAGCTCACCATGACTCGTCTATAGGCGTAAATTTATTAGATGCTTTTAAATTATGTTTGGGTAACACTCAAACGGTTGTAGCATCTGACCCGAATAGACGTTACACTCACCAAGAAGCATTAAGCCATACAGGAAAACTGCTCTCAAAAGTAGTAGAGCGACTCCAAGAGGAAAAACCCAACTGTTTAGCAACTAATAACCAGTTTATTTTTACTCACCCCGTACATTGGGGTAAGACAAAAAGTAATGGTGAAATTGAAGGAGAAATTCTCAAGGGTTTTGCTGTAACAATCAGAGATTGTTTTCCCGATCAATTGCAGGAAAATATCCATTTTGTCCCAGAACCAGAGGCGGCTTTGATTAGTTTAGTACAAACTAAACAATTACAAGAATTGGTAAAGGGATATACCCTGATTGTTGATATTGGTGGTGGCACTACCGATCTGGTAGCAGGACACTGGACATCGGGCGGTTTGCAGGATATTCGCTATTTCGGTGCAGCTTATGGGGGGAATCATTTCGATCGGCTAATTGCAGATACTATTGCTGATAGGTTTAATTTAGATGAATCACAGAAAATATCATTAGATAGACAGTTACGTTATTACGGTCGCAAGTTTAAGGAGAATCTGAGTCAACAAGCCCGAATTAATTATAATCAGCCTGTTAATTTGACTGTATTACTGGCTTTTCCTAAAGAAAAAAATGTTCTGCGTCAAGCGATTAGTTTAACTTGTGCAGAATTTGAGCAAATAGGGACTGAAGGCAAAAAATATTTGCAGCATTCTCTGTTAGCCTCTCTGGAAAAAATGCAGTTAACTCCTGAAAATATTGGTCAAATTATTCTAGTTGGTGGAGGAGCTAGATTATTTATCGTACCCAATATTTTGCGAGAAATGTTTGGTAACTCAGTTCCCATTATCTATGGAGATCCTCCAGAATCTACTGTCGCTAGAGGTGCAGCTTTATGGAGAATGAGAGAACACCTAAGCAATCTCCCTTCCCCATCTAGTCTTAAACCACAAGGAGAAGAATATGCAAAAATAGCCATAGCAAATTTGCGTCAGCAAAAATATCAGCAGGCTATAGAGGATTTTACGGAAATTATTCAGGAAAATCCTACAAATGTGCCAGCTTTTTTTAACCGAGGTCAAGCTCATTACCAAAAAGGAGATTATCAAAATGCAATTAACGATTGGAGTCAGGTGGTAACTATGAACCCTAATGATGCTTACGCTTCCTATCAACTTGGGGTGGCTTTGTTGCAACAAGAAGATTATCAGGCAGCAGTTATGAATTTTAATCAGGCTTTATCATTGAATCCTCAATTAGCAGATGCTTATTTGGAAAGAGGTATTGCCAAATATTACTTGGGTCAACAAGAGCAAGCAATTAAGGACTTTAACCAAGCTGTAAATATTAGTC
This sequence comes from Microcoleus sp. N3A4, assembly GCF_036701805.1. NCBI lineage: Bacteria > Bacillati > Cyanobacteriota > Cyanophyceae > Oscillatoriales > Microcoleaceae > Microcoleus > Microcoleus sp. N3A4. The sequence continues at coordinate 33,639 of NZ_JAUBRJ010000041.1, read as the reverse complement.
CTGGAATAGTCCGAAATCGTTTGCAAGACCTGAAAAAACCGCTTAAAAATATAGCGTCATTTATTTTCAACCAGGCTGCGAAAAAAAGATTAGATGGGTTAGTACAAACTTTAGAAAACCTGCTAGGATATAAAGAACCAAAAACTGCAATTGATAGTTTGGTGGATCTTATTCAGGGAAAATTGCCGCAAGAACCGGAAGTGATTTCGGTAATGACATACAGGGAGGTAGTAGAATTTTTTGTGACCGAACGTCCAAGGTTTCCAGAAATACAAAAAGGAGCTATTTTGCGACAAAAACATCCTAAAAAACAAGGATTATTTGTTGTGTATCAAGTCTTTCTGGATGGAAAAAGCGAATTAGTTTGTCGTCAAGATAACGGCATTCCTTTTGGACGTAAAGTTTTGGTCAAGAATTTTGACGAAGAATTGTCAGATTCTTTCCAAAATAAAGATTTACTTATTTTTGAATAAAGGAGAAATTCAAATGGCAGATCCGGTAACTCTTTTCTTACTTTTGAAAACTGCTTTTGCAATTTGGGCTACAGTTACATTACTGCGAATCACTTTTAAACTAATTGTCAACTGGTTTCGAGAACGCAAAGCTCTCAAGCAACAGGATAAAAACAACATTGCTTTTACTATCAAAACTGAAATGGACAAAGGAAATTATGTTGTTTGTCAAGGGATTTTCAACACTGAGAGTGAGGTTATTCTTGATGGTCAAAAACTCCAGTCTAAGGAAATGGATCAAGAATTGATTAATGCTCATCAAAGTCAGCCTTTGGTAATTTATCAATAATTAACGATTAAGGAAGGATGTCTGCCATGTGGTTTCCAATCAAGTTATTTTTCGGTACTGGTACTTTAGGTGTTTTGTTGCTGGCAGTAATTGTTTTCGCTGCAACGCAGAATAAATCAACACAAAATTTAGAGGTTATTCCTTTAATGACCTATAAATCAGCTATCGAATACTTTTTGACTAATCGCCCTTCATCTCTTGCTGTTAAAAAGGCAGCAATGCTCAAGGAAGATCATCTTCAAGGGTATTTAGTATCACAGGTGTTCTTGGATGAAAACAACGAAATTGTTTGTCAGCCTAATGGTAGTCCCTATGGACGCAAAGCTATTGTACAAAGGTTCGATGAAGAACTGGCTGATGCTTTTCGGGGTAAAGATATGATCGTGATTACATAAAGGAGCAAAAACATGGTTGACCCAATCATTACACCAGCACTAATTGCCTTCGCTGCAACAGCATTTTTTATTTGTTTAGCAGTAGCAGTAGTTGCTGTAATCATATTTAAAATTATTCGCACTTGGTTTGAGAGTCGAAGGAAACTTGTAGAATCTGACAAAAATATTGTTGGTTTTACTCTTAAGGAAAAGTTGGAAGTTGGTGATTATGCAGTCTATCAGGGTATCTTTAACAGACAAGAAGGAGGAATATTAGATGGTCAAAAAATTCAAGGCAGGCAGATAGATCGAGAACTTGAAGAAATTCACCGAGATAAAGAGCTTGTAATCTATAGCTAATTCAAAATTGATGCAGGAGGTTTTATGCGCCCAGTGAAAACTAATGACCTAGCTATCCAAGAGATTATCTATTCTCTTGTGGCAATAGCCAAAATATTTTTTGATGCTGTTGTGGCAAATTTTACAAGGACGATTACTTTTCAGGAAGTCATCAAATGGTTTCACGATCATCAAAAATTGAAGTTGGCTAAAAAGGATAATCTTGCGTTTACACTGCTTAATACTACCGAAGACGGCCAATATGCTGTCTGTCAAGGTATTTTTAACCAGCGTCAAGGTGAAATTATTGCTGGCGAAAAACTTCAGGGACAAAAAATAGATCCAGAACTTTTAGCTGTTCATCAAGGTAAAATTTTGGCGATTTACGAGTAGAAAACTTATTCTGTTTAGAGGATTGACAGTTTATGTATGACTTGATCAAACTTTTAGGTTTGGCTGTAGTTGGTATTGGTGGTTTGATAGCCGTAGCGGCGGTTATTAACTACTTAACCTATAACCGATTGTTAAGTTGGTTTGAGCAACGAGAACCACTTTTGGAAGCAGACCGCGATCGCGTAGGAGTTTCAATAATGGAATATCTATCAAATGGCAATTATAGAATGGTCGCTGGAATTTTTGACACGGTAACAGAGGAGGTCATTGAGCAGGAAACTTTAGAAGCTCGAAATGTTGATGACCAAATTAAACAAGCTCATAAAGATGGTTATGTAATTTACACAATTAGTTAGCAGTTAAACTGAAAGGAGATTAAATCATCATGGCTAATTTAGTAATTCGGGGAATGCCTCAAGGGATATCTGAAACAACAGCAGCAGTCTGTCGTTCAAGGTTACTCAGAGATGTAGGAGATATGCTTACTGAAACTGGTCTGAAAGATGTGGAAATTACTGTTACTACATCTCCAAATAGTAATTCCTCACCTAAACAAGCAGGCAATAATCGTTCTGATAGTAATGAGGAGGGAAAAGAATTTTCTGTTGAAAAATTAGCTGAAAAATATGAGTCAGATCAGTCATTATACAAATTTGACCAATTAGTTGTCAGTGACGATCTGCGAGAAGAATTACTTTCAGCAATTGAATTAATTCGGGTTGAACCAAAAGTCTTTGATGAATGGGGGCTAAGAATTATTGAACCTTTCCCCCGCACTGCTCTTAATTTTCACGGAGCCCCCGGTACAGGTAAAACTCTGGCGGCTCATGCGATCGCTAATAAATTAGGTAAGAAGATTCTCTTAGCCAGCTACGCTGCAATTGAAAGTCCGCTTCTAGGAGTAGGAACTAAAAATTTAGAAGCCGTTTTTTATGCGGCTTCCCGTGACAATGCAGTTCTCTTTCTGGATGAAGCTGATTCTTTACTTTCCAAAAGAATCACCAGTGTTTCACAAGGTTCTGAACGGGCTGCTAATGCCATGTGTAGCCAATTACTTATTTGCTTAGAAAAGTTTCATGGAGTTGTAATTTTTGCTACTAATCTTGTCGAGAATTATGACAAAGCCTTTGAAACTAGAGTTCGACACATTCAGTTTCCTATGCCAAATACAGAAGCTAGAGCAGTTATTTGGAGAAAGCATTTGCCAGGAAAATTGCCTCTGGCTGCTAATGTTTCCATTGAAAAGCTTGCCGAAATAGAAGATGTTTGTGGCCGGGATATTAAGAATGCAGTGATTGACGCAGCTATAAGAACAGCACGGTATAACAAAGAGTGTGTTGAAATGCAGGAATTAGTAGAAGCCGTAAATCGAATCAAATCCGCGCGAATTTCTGTTTCGGGAAATAGTCGAAAACTCACTCCTGAAGAAGAAGCAAAAGTGAAAGAAAAATTAAAAGAAGCATTATCAAAACAGGAAAATGCTTCAAACCCAGAAAATAATGGTTCTTCAGAATAAAGTTGACGATATTTGTACTTTTGTGCAATTGCCAAAAAGGAATCAAACCGATGCCAGATCATAATGCCATACAATTAAGCACCACTCAACCTCCGTCTTCGGCTATTCAACAAGCCGATGAAATGTCTCTGTCACTGCTGTTTAGTTTAGGACGCTATTACTTAGATGCTCCGATTAGTCCTAACATCTGGAAGATTAATAAACCAACAACTCAATTAGAAGCACCAAATTTTCTCTTGCTAGAACAGGTAGGTAATCCTGTAGGTAGTGCTAACCAACAACCGTTAACAGCCCTGCAAACAGCCTTATCAGCTTGTCACGCACCCGGACAATATTCCCTAATTTTTATTGTCACCAGTGACGGAGTGCAAAACCGGATATATTTTGGGGTGCGTGGTCATAGTTCCACTAATAATTCATATCAATTTGTAGAAAACCTGGGAAATTTTCTCCAAGGAAATTGGCCAGGAACTAGGCTCAGACGATGCAATCATCAAGAATCACCACTTGTCACCAGTCTGCATAATATGGATTATGCTGTTGCGCTCACAGGTGTCCCGTCTCTCAAACCTGGGGATGGACAAGGCTACCCACAAACTTTAGATCGTCTCATGCGGGGAATGAGAGGGAAAAAGTTTGCGTATGTTGTCATTGCTGAACCTGTTAACAGAACCGAAGTTGATGAGGTAATTTATCAGTGTCGCAATTTACTAGGTTTGGTACATTCTCTAACTAAAATGAACCTTTCCTTAGCTGAGACAGAGGGAACCAGCGAAGGTACTAATACTGGGGGCGGCAAAGGTACAGGTATCAGTGGCATGGACACAGATTTTACCATGAGCTTATTACTAGGAGCAAACGGATTAGCACAGATTTTTCCTCCGGCTGGATTATTGGCAGCTTTTGCGTCAATGGGTTTACCTTTTTTAAGTTCCAAATTGGGGTGGCAAAAAACACAATCAAATAGTGAAAATACCAGTTGGGGTAATAGCTTCAGCAAGAATTTTAATCTCTCTCGCACCATCGGTCAAGAGCATATTAACGCCCACGCTCAAGCAGTAGAAGCTCAACTACAAAGATATACAACTCGTTTTGAACAGTCGGGGAATATGGGCTGTTGGAATGTAGGTACTTACTTACTAGCTCAAGACCCAATAACAGCCCAACAAGGGGCAACTCAATTAACATCTCTTTTGAATGGTGAAAAAAGTTGCTTTGAGCCAATGCGACTGCACGATCTTCATCCAGTTTGGGCAAATGGAGTGCAAACTGCTCTGAGCGACTTGAGACAACCAGAGATAGAAATATCTGTGGTTAATCCTCAACAGGGAAAAGATGTACAACATCCACTAGGAAATTTATTTAATGGCTTAACAACTCCTTTAAATACAGAAGAATTAGCATTATTAGTTAATCTTCCTCGTCAAGAAGTACCGGGAGTACGGGTAATGCCAACAGCTAGCTTTAGTCTGAATCCTCCTGTCACTTCAGATGCGGCGGAAATTCACTTAGGAGATTTATTAGATGGAGGAGAACCGACACCTTTAAAATATAAATTATCCTTGAAAAGTTTGACAAAGCATACTTTGGTAACAGGAATTAATGGGAGTGGAAAATCTACTACTTGTTTAAAAATGCTCCGCGAAATGCTAAGATTAAATATTCCTTTTTTAGTAATTGAACCTGCTAAGACTGAATATGTAGAATGGGCGATCGCGCACAATCAAAAATTACCCCCGGGCAGTCCTGACAGAATCACCATATATATGCCTGGTGAACATTCTGCTCAGAAAATGAAAGAATTAGATCCACTAATTCTCAATCCTTTTGATATCATTTGGTTAGGATCAGAAGAAATCCCCCAAGTTTTAGCTCATATAGATCGGTTAAAATCCATCTTTAATGCTTCCTTCCCCATGCAGGAAGTTTTACCAGTGTTATTGGAGGAAGTTCTGTTTGCTACTTATAGAAAACCTTTTGATTGGATGGCAGATCCTTTACCAGAATTTAATACACTCCGTCCGACTCTGACGCAAATGCTCGATAAAATTAGACCTGTAATTAAGGGAAAAGGTTATGAAGAAAAAATTGCTGATAACTTAATCGCGGCTTTAACTACACGAATTCAAAGTTTACGTCAAGGTTGGAAAAAAAAGTTATTTGACCAACCTCAATCAACCCCTTGGTCAAATTTATTCGATCGTCCGGCGGTCATCAACATTTCCTATCTAGGAGATGATGCAGACAAATCCTTCACAATGGCTTTAATTCTGCAATTTCTGTATGAATATCGACAAGCGCAACGAGATTCACCCAGTTTTAATCAAGCATCAGTAGGTTCATTATCTCATTTACTGATTATTGAAGAAGCACATAGAATCATGTTGCGTACAGGTCAAGCGACAATGGAACAAGCTAATCCTCAAGCTAAAGTCGCTGAAATGTTTTCTAATATTCTCTCAGAGATTAGAGCCTATGGACAAGGTTTATTAGTGGTCGATCAAATCCCATCTCGACTGATACCTGATGCGATTAAAAATACTAATTTAAAAATAGTACATCGCTTGGTAGCAGCCGACGATCGCCAAACTATGGGGGATTGTATGGGGTTAACTCCCGAACAATCTGCGATTATTAATCGTTTACGTCCCGGACAAGCGATCGCTTATGGTGACTTAGACGATGCTGCTGCTTGGATACAAGTGACAACATAGGAGGAAAAATGATCCGACCAAGAAATCTACTTAAAAACGCTGGCAAAGTTGCTTTAAAAGCAGGAAAAGTTACTGTATTTGCTTTACAAACTACAGGAGGCATTGCTTTAGAAGCAGGAAAAATTGGTGTGTCTGCTGTACAAACTACAGGAGGCATTGCTTTAGAAGCAGGAAAAATTGGTGTGTCTGTTTTACAAACTACAGGAGGCATTGCTTTAGAAGCAGGAAAAGTGGCTGTATCTGTTTTACAAACTCTTGATCAAACTGCCAAAACCTCAATTATTGCCAGCATTCCTCAAGAAATTAAACAGGCTATTAAGCAAGGTAAAATGCTAATTCCAAGACCCCTAATAAGAACGGCTTTGCGGGAATACCTTTTACAGCAAAAAGTAACGCTAGTTGATTTATCCCTAAAACAGAATCAGTGCTTAATTTTCGCGACGACAAAAAAGCGAGGAGCAACAGTTAAAATTAAAGTTGCTGTCGATATTGAAGAAATCGAAGTTAAGCAATCAGAACCCCAAGAAACGGAAGTAAACCCGCCAGAAATATACATCAAGTTAGTTGTTGTGGAACCCTTGAATATTTCTGGTGAGGGGTTTTGGGGAACCACTCTTGTGTGGATAGTCGAAAAAATTGGGCGCGGTATTTTGGGGATCGATCCTGTCCCTGAAAACCTTAGAGGTTTTCGGTTAGCCGGTAATATCATCAGCATACCTATTAAAGCGTTCAATCTTACCAAAGATCAACAAAATTACCTGAAATATGTAGAATATGTAAAAGAGGTAAGATTTGTTGATAACGCTGTAGAGTTAACATTAACCACCCCTCATTGGGTGTTACAAATGTTGACAGAAGAAGAACAATCACCCTCTGTTTAATCTTGTCATTAATCAGGAAAAACCATGAAAACACTAAAAATTGTCAATTCTCAAAAACAACCAGTGGCCTCAATTGGTTGGGAGTCTCCTAATCAATTAACCGTTCAAGTCTTTGACTCCAAAAGTGAAACCGATCTCAATGCACTTCTGGGCCAAGCTAAACAAAGGGGGATTCCTTACCGTCTAGGTGGTCAACCTCAAGCCAATTTAATGGTAGATGAACAAATCATCATTGGCCCAGACCATGAGATGTTTTTGGAAGCTTTGTCACAAGCAATCGGCCAACTAAAATTTGGGGGGCAAAGAGTTTTTGGTTTAATTCAGCAAAACTAATGTTTGTCGGGACAATTTATGAATTACCCCGGCAACTTCAATAAAGTCTTCTAAAAAATTAACGCGATTGAGGAGCGAACAACCATGAGTAACTTAGAATCTTTTTCCCAAAAGCTTGAGACAACTGGCGAAGCAATTTCAACTGAAATCATTAATCAGACAGAGATTAGTAAATTTGAACTCAGTAATATAGCTGCGACTGAAGACATCGCTGACTATATTAGCGAAACTATACCCTTATCTCATTTAGAAAACTGTCCGGCTATTCGTTACGAAGCCATACCTAACGAACTCTATCCTAATGCTAAAGGCACTTTTGAACGGGATACCCATCAAATTTGTATTTGGGGCGAACATTTTGCTGGTCCGCAAGAACTCATTGCAACTCTGACTCATGAAGTTGGTCATAACGTGCATGAAAATATTATCGCTAACAATCCCGAACTTGCCCAAAAGTGGTCAGATTTACACCAAGAAAGTTTAGCAAATTATCAACAAGATGGTTTGGGATTTGTCACAGAATACTCACGCACAAACCAGTATGAGGATTTTGCTGATACTTACCTCACCTACATCGGCGACCCTGAAAAACTCCAATTCTATAACCCAGATAAGTATGAGTTTATGAAAGATTATGTGTTTGCTGGAGAGGAGTATCCACCCCGTTTATTGGGTGGTTACTACATTAAGGATGATGGAAGCTATGACTGGAATCTGTTTAATGAACAGGGTGAACCCAAGGTTCTGTTTTGTTGTGACAGTTACAATAATTATTGTAGCTATAATTCCAATGGTTGCAGTCCTTAGTTTTTCGATAAAAACACGGTTGAAAGAATTTTACTAATGACAATTAAACTAAGCTTAAGTGTCAACAATCTCACTGATTTTTCAATTTATGAAGAAGCCAGTCAGCCGCTAAGAAATAACGGTCAGTTACCTTTTGTAGAAATTCTCTGGGATAATTATTGTCACTTAGCACCTGATAAGATAGTTGAATATCTATCAACTTTTAGCGATCGCATTGCCTTTCATGTCATGTGGTCAAGATTTCTCGATCGCGATTCAGAACAATTTGAAGAATTTCTCCACCACCTCAAATCCCATGTAGATGTTATTAAACCTCTCTACATCTCCGACCATATTTGTACTTTTCATCAAGGCAATGTTTATGTCAAATCAGGATTAGAATTTAACTATGAAAATCCCGAATATGTTTGGCGGAGAATTGAACGCTATCAAAATTATATCGGACGACAAATTCTCCTAGAAAATTTTGCCTCTATGACATCAGCAGGTTACAAACAAATAGAGTTTTTTGAGACAATGGTAACTCAAACCGGATGTGGTATTTTCTTTGATATCTCTAATGCGAGAGTGGCAGAATACAATGGATTTACACCTTTAACAGATTGGATCGATTTATTAAAAGGAATGCCAGAACTACGCTGTCATGTCGGCGGCTATGAGTATAATTCGGATTTTAATTATTATCGAGATAGTCATGGTGACGATATATCAGCACAAACATTGGTAGATATTAAAAATGTGATAACTTGTTTAGACGTAAAAAGTATTTGTTATGAAAGAGAACATCACAAAATTAGTCATAAAATGGCTCAAGACTTGTATCAAATAGCTAGTTTACCGGGAGTTAATTAATGAGTGAATTACCAATATTAACAAACTTATCGCAACAATTATACATGGCAGATGTATCAGCAAGTTCTCCTCTACCAAAGCATTACATCTGGCAATCCCCTTTAATGTTGCCTGAAGATTTGAGTGATTTCAATGAATTGCATCAACGAGTTAAACAAGCTGGAATATTATGGTTGAAGAATGACGATTTACGTCCTTTTAATCGGCTGGTTATCGTCCATAAAACGGCGTGGATATCTTACATATTTCAACGCGCACAACTTCCCAATCAAGCACCAATAATAGCCGGACAGATACCACGTCGGTTAATTAGACAGGGTATTACAATACCACCATACCCTCTCATTTTTCAAGAGTCTATAGAACTATGGGACATAAGTAGAAGTAAATAGCAAACTAGACCACAAGTGCATAATCTATTTTTTATGACCCGATAGATAGACAGTAGACCAACTTAGAAAATGCCAATGAATAATAGTCTGAGCCGCGATCGCGCCCTCACAATGGCGACCCTCTCCCAACTAACATACCTCGCCCACAACGAGGGTACAGAAGTTGTTCGCCACATCCTCAAGTCAGGATGTCCGCCATTCGTGCAGCAGTACCAGACAATTGACTTTCTTCACTCCCCGCGTCTCTTTAGTTCAACAGGTGAGTTGGCTTGCTGTGGGTTTGTTTTGTCTACGCCGAATGAGGTTGCGATCGCTATTAGAGGAACGGAAAACCTAGACGACTACTTCTTTAACTTACTGGTGCAGCCTAACTCAGAATTCATCCATTCTGGCTTCGACAATTATGTAGAGAGTTTCTGGGAACAATTGCAAGACTTCCTTCTGCGAGAAGATAACGCTAGAAAGGATATTTTCGTTACCGGACACAGTTTAGGCGGTGCAGCAGCAACACTGATTGCTAAAAGGCTTCAGGAACCGGGTTTTAAGCCCATAGACCCCCATGTTCTGGAAACGTACACCTTTGGCGCACCGCCAGTTAGTACGGTGAAATTAATACTCGATACGCCACTCTACAGGTTTCGCAATGCTGGTGACTTCATTCCACATTTACCAAAGATAGTTTCTGTCCTAATTAACAAGGTACCGCGTTTGCGAGGGGCGATCGCTAACTGGAAACCAAACCTCTTACAGGAACTTTCCGACTATTGCCATGTGGGCTCTGAGTATCTCATAGACAAGGACTATCAAATCCGTCAGAGCGATCAACCTGATATTGGTAATGTCTGGCAGTGGGTTCAGTTCTCCAAAGCTTTACTGCCACAGCTACGGGTTGGGACACGGAATCAGGCACTAGGTAGGGGCTGAGGAAATAAATAATTTGTGTAAGGATAGATTGAGGCATCTCATCCAAACCCTGATTCAAACCTCGTTGCAGGAACATAGGGCCACTAAGTATGTAGAAATGCTAAACTTTGGCAAACACCCGCCTTGGAGTAACCCAATAGAATAAGTATATTTGTAAGGATTCAGGTCATGTGAAAAGCAGTAAAACCTATACGGTGTAACCATTTAAGCGAATAATCATCAAATATCCATTCTTATTAAGAAACCCTGAAAGCTTTTATTTTCGTACCTATTGAGAATGAATCTGTTGATTTAGCGAAGGCTTTAATTCTACAAGTCCTTCTGTGACTACGTTTCAGATACCTGAATCCTTACGTATATTTAATACATTAGTTAATGGATATTAGCTAATTTTATCACTCAGCGGCTGCATATTTATCGCACCTACACCCGATACATAACCAGAAGGCTGAATCGAAAACAGCCACAAGTTGAAAAACGAAAGTCAAAGGAGAGCCGAATGTCTTTAGAAGAGATCATTAAATTTGCCAAGAACCCTGAACCACGCTGTCCAGTTGTCTTGCTACTCGATACATCTGATTCTATGTCGGGACAGCCTATCAATGAATTAAATGCAGGCGTAGCTATTTTTAAACAAGAGGTTCAGAAGGATGACAAAGCTCGCCTCCGTGTAGAGGTAGCTATTATAACTATTAGCGACGAACAGCCACAGTTAGTTCAACCTTTTGTCACTATTAATGAATTTAATCCGCAGACGCTAACAACAAGCGGCCGGACTCCGATGGGTCAGGCAATTGAACTCGCTTTAGATCAAGTGGAAGTCAGTAAGCAAACTTACAACAACCTTGGCATATCCTACTATCAACCCTGGGTCGTCTTGATTACAGATGGTGAGCCAACTGATGATTGGCAAAATGCAGCTCAACGAGTAGAAGAGGCTACCGCGGCAAAGAAGCTATGTTTTTTTGCCATTGGGGTTAGGAATGCAAACATGGATATTTTAAAACAAATGGCTCCATCTACTACCCCACCAGTAATGCTTGATGGTTTGAAGTTTAAAGAACTATTCCGATGGCTTTCTGCCTCAATGGAGAAAGTTTCCACTAGCCAAATAGGAGAACAGGTCGATCTGCCTTCTATTAGTGGTTGGGGAAAGGTAACAGCTTAAATAAGAGGTTGACTTATGACTTGGAAAGTAATACATAGCAGAGCTATAGGAAATAGCCATCTAAGGGAAAAAAAGCCCTGCCAAGATTATGTAAGTTTTTGGCAATCCCCTGATGGACATCTGCTCATTGGTGTAGTGGCGGATGGAGCTAGTAGCGCAAAACATTCAGATAAAGGTGCAGAAATAGCTGTTAGATGTACAATTCAGTACCTTCAAAGAAGATTGAAAATTTCAGAATTTCAAAATTCAATAAAAGACCTGGACACAGCAAATATCTTTTTTATAGAACTCCTAAAAATTGTTCAAAAAAACCTAGAAAACCAGGCCAATAATAACAGTTACTCAGTAAAAGAATTTGCCTGTACCTTACAGGTTTTTATTGCCAGTCCTAACTGGCTTGCCGCAATGCAGGTGGGCGACGGACTCATTGTAATCCGACAAAACAATTGTAAGGACTATGAGCTACTTTTCCAACCCGACAAAGGAGAATTTATTAATCAAACTACATTTGTCACTTCATCAAATGCCGGGGATAAGATGCAAGTATTTTGTAAAGAAATAAATCTTGATTTTCTTTGTGTGGCAACAGCTTGGTGTGAAAATATAGCTGTTACCCAACTTTTAAATTGGAAACCTTTTACAGACTTCTTTCAACCCCTAGAAAATTGCGTATTGACTGATGAAAGGGAAATTGGCAAAACTAAAATTGATACTTTCCTCAACTCCGAACGTGTCAATAAAGAAACTGACGATGACAAAACATTACTTTTATGTGTCTGGGATGACTCTCCGCCATATCAACCTAAAGCACCTCAAGAAACAGAACCTGTTGCGGTTTGTAATGACAATATCTATGCCAGTCATCAACCGCCTAATTCAAATCATTCACAAATAATTGTAAGGAGACATCGCGTTATGAGTGCAGAGCTAACCAGTAAAATTGCCGATATTATTCGGAAACGTAAAGAAATCGCTGATGAACCCAAATGGGAAAAAGAACGTTTAGATTCTCTATATGCAAAAATCAGTGAACTAGAAAAAAGGCGACAACAGTTTATGCGCTCGCCTGGTAATAATATCGGTTTGATTGAGGGATTGAAAGACATAGATTTTCCTAAACTTTTGTTCTTCATTGAGCAAGAGCAGCAGGTATGGGAAAACCTCTGGAAGCGCTTTAGTCGCGACACCCTTAACATAGGAGTTGCTGGACTGGCTCGCCAAGGCAAGAGTACCCTCCTCCAAAGCTTAACTGGACTTATTAGTGATGATGAAATTCCTAGTAGCGATCGAATGCCTTGCACGAGTGTTCAGAGTAATATTTACCACCTACCAGATGGTGAAACCTATGCTTTGGTATATTTCTATTCTGAGTCTTCTTTTCTCAATGAAGTCATTGCCCCTTACTACCAAAAGTTAGGCTTTGCTTCTCCTCCTAAATCCTTAGCAGAGTTTCGTCAACCCTTACCCCCCCAACCAGCTAACCTGCCTAATCCAGCCGAAACTGAAGCACTCTACAAACATCTTCATGACGATTATCACGCACATATCGATAAATATAGTAATCTGCTTCAGCCACAAGAGCGGGTAGTCAAGATCGCTAAAAATGTAATCAAAAAATTTGTTTCGCAAGAGTATGATGCTCAGGGAAATCCTTTGAACTTTAATCATCTTGCTGTTCGGAAAGTAGAAATTTTCTGTTCTTTTCCCAAGGTAGGTGTAGAAAAAATTGGGCTAATTGATACAGTTGGTTTGGGAGACACAAGACTAGGCGATCGCGAACGGATGATTAAAGCTCTTGGACAGGACACTGATTTTATTCTGTTTGTTCGCCGACCAGCAGCAGGGGGCGATCTCTGGGGAAACAGAGATACAAACCTCTATGACGCAGCTTACCAAGCACTTAAAGATAGATTACTCCTAGAAGAGTGGTCCTTCATGATTCTCAATGATGATGGCAATAACAAGCAACAGTCTAAAGATTTAGAAAATACGAGAATTGATAAAGGTATCCGGGTTTATGAATGCGTAACTGCTAACTGCATAGATTCCGATGAAGCCAACAGCGTTTTAGAGAAAGCCATTGACTATCTGGTAGGTAATTTAGTCCGTTTAGATAGGCAGTATATGTCAGCTTGTAAAAGCCGCATAAAAGAACTTCAAAGTCAAATTAATGCTGAACTAGAAAAAGCCCGACAAGCTCTTGAACAATACGGTGAAGAGCATGGAGAATATGTAAAACTGCACCACCAATTCATGACAGACCTCTACAGTAAGATAGACGAACTTCGTCGTAAATACAGACAAGAACCTGCTCAATCAGATCCTCATTTTCAACGTCAAGTAGATATCGCTATTGAAACTTGCAAAAAATACCCTGGTATCCCTTCAGAAGATGCAATTAACAGCCGCTCAGATGACCAGGGGATTGATGGTACATATTTCTGGTTTATTCAAGAAATGCGAGCCCAATTATTGAAAAATTTTCACTTAATAGAAACCGGATTGAGAGAATCCCTAGAAACCAAGAAATTTGAAATTGCAGAGGTTTTGTGTCAACTGGGTCTTAGGGGAATTACCGAAGAAAAAGGAACTGCTTTCCTTAAAGTAATGGCAGAGCAAATTCCTCCGAATTTGAGTAACTTGAAGCTCGGATTCCAATTTTTATCCACGTTTGATATTTTGTACAAAGGTTTTATTCAATCAATAGTTTGGGGACATCTTAGCAAATTACTTCCACCGGATACAAAAACTCCTATATCAACACCACCTGACGCGAAGAGTATCCAAGAGCATCTCAAGACTCGTCATCAAGAAGCAGTTGATAGCTGCAAACAAGCCTTAAATATATTGGCATTGGCACCATCGGAGATTGGACGCTCAATGGTGGAAGAATTTTCCGACCATATCACTCGTGCTGAGGGAGTGAAACAGGAGTGGGACATATTCCTTGGTACAAAACGTTCACAAATATGGCCTCAACTTAGAGAGTTAGAGCAACGCAAGCGAGTTCAACAAGAATGGATGGCTTTAGTGGACGAGGTAATGTCAATCAACCAAAAACGAGGAAACTGATGACTGAAATGAGTTACCCCAAACCTAATAACTGAGCTATCTTTGGCAACAACCGATTAAATTCTCCAACCAACCTAGCTGTATTGGGTAACTCATCAACCATCCCCCTTAAATACCTGATGGCCGTTTTCCCTAACCTCTGTACTTCCTTTTCTGTAGGATTCTGAGCAGCTATTACTAATACTTGTACCTGCTCTAATGCCTCCGCTTTATCCTCCGGTGTCAAATAAACATCAGCCGCGATCGCCCCTTCCAATTGCTTCAAAACTTCCTGAACTTTCAGTTGACCTATTTCCCGCATTTCTTGCCATGTCCAAGACACTTCCGACGGGTTCTGACAAACTACTGGCAACCAAGTCGCACAGGGAAATTCATCCTCCAAAGTTTGCAACATCTCTCTTGCTTCCCGCGCCGAGGCATATAAAGACTTGCCACCTGAAAAAGCTGTGAGAAAATTCTGTAAAAACTCCTGTGCCACCCGATCCGGCACAGGTTCGCGCATCACAATCATTTGAGGAATGTGCATTAAAGCTAACCTTCGTGCTAATCCCAAACCATCACAGGAATTAAAAATTGCCATCTTTAAACCGCGTTCAATGCTAGTCGATAGAGCATTTTTTAACTGTTCGATCGTTAAACTTTCCTCGTCATTCAGATAAATCCAACCACTTTCGCCATCGGGTTGACTCTCGCTATGTCCTGCAAAACAAAGGATATCCCAACCTAGTTCATCCCGTAAATGTTTATCTAACTGAGTACGACTTGGCTCTACTAAAAGCACTGTTTCAGTATCAGGTAAATTTTTAAGTAACTGTCGATCTGTTTCTGTATTAATTCCTCTACTATCGCCCAACACTGCTAAAATTCTCACTTGATTTCGCAGAGGCGTTGACCGCTCAACTCGCCTATAATTAGAGGTACCAAGAGCAACTTCGGCCTTGCGGTAACGCTCAAACCAATCCCACAAATGCCAGGGAAGTCGTCTAAGTAGATTGTCCTCAGTTTGAACGATAATTCTTACTTCATCAGTTCGCATTAATTCTTCTGATAATGTCATTTGAATTGGATGAAAAGTTTCTGAGTTCAGCCAACTATTTAGAGATTGTTCTAACATCAGTGCAGCAGTGCGACAATCCTCACCAATAGAAACATTTTTAACTTGAGTTTCTCGGCGTTTCATTGCTCGAAAATGCGTTCCCAATTTGGCATAACTAGACTGCCAACGTTGATAATTTTGAATAATCTGGAGGTTTGGATCTAGTCTACCCGGTATTCCTGTTGAAGGAAGCGCACCATCTTCTCCTATTTGCAATATCACCGAAAAACCCCTGTCAAAAGCACCATCGCCAATGATAAGAGCCACTCGCTTACCTCCCCGTCTAAGCGGTTCTGCTTGAGGATGATTAACTTCCACCTCAGTCCGATTGAGTGTAGTATTAACCATATTGGTCAGCATTCTAATTTGATGATCTTTTTGTGCCAATATTCGTAACAAATTCTCGCTAGGAATCTCTTTCAGCCGTTTATAATCTGAAAAATATTCAGCACTCAATTGAGAACGATCAACTCCCGGTGCAGTTTTAGCTTTAATTAAAAACTTATCGCCTTGAACTCCTCGCCTTTCCATCGAAACAATTTCTATTTCCGCCTCTGGATGATTTTCAACTAACTGATGAAAAGCGATCGCGATCGCCCTTGGATCTACTCCCCCATCATGATATAAATCTAAAGTTTTCGAGAGAGGGTAAATAAAGTCAGCAAAGTCACCCTCAGCAAACACTTCCTCTCTATTATCCGGTTTCCGACAAGGGTCAGGATCTTCTTTAGTCGGCAAGTGCATATAAATGTAATCGCACTTTACCTCATCAAGTATCGTTTCACTTGTAATTCCCCAATCTTCGATAAATGCACCAGTAATAGTAGCACCAGTAAAATTTGTCTGATTCAGTAATGTCCGCACCAACCTAGCCCTAGATAAGTCGGCATATATCAAATTAGCTTCACTTAAATCTGCTTCAATAAAACTAGCATCTACCAGCTTAGCCCCACTCAAATTCACTCCCCGCATCTGATAGCCATCAAAATTTTGATTTATGCTTTTTTTAGTAATAACTAATTCTCGGATATTCGCGTTTTGAAGATAGCTTTTACCCACACGAGCTAGGGATATTTCCTTCCCTCCCGACCAGTCAGTGCGAGTGATTCTCTCTGCTCTTAAGTCAGTATTTTTGAGAGTAGCCCCTGTGAAATTAGCTTCCGTTAGATTACTGCCTTCAAAAGTTGTTCCTGACCTAGCTGCCAAAGCGATGATTAGCCCGCGAGTAAAGGAAAACTTTTCATCGCTAGATAATGAATACCAGCCTGTATAACCGCCCAAAAACAATAAAATACTCGCAAATAAAATTGCTAAAAATAAACCAAGATTTCCCGCTTTACCAAGCGCAACTAATGCACGGGATATATTTTCTGCTCCTACTAATTTCCAGAGCTGATTAACAACATTTTCAGGCGCAGTAAAGCTGAGATTTAAACTCAAATTAGCTGTGACTTTCAGCACTAAACCAATTGCTACAGCTACAGCCAAGCTCTCAACCAAAGCCAAAATCCAAATTTTGACTTTAGTTACAGCTAAAACAACTCCCACAGCTATAGCTACCGCCAAAGTTGCTATTACAGCTAAAGCCATTACAAAAGCACCAGCACCTACTCCCGGCAAAGTTCTGAACAAAGTTCCCAGTACAGCAGACAAAGTTCCCAGTACAGATGACAAAGCTACCAGGCCAAATAAAAATCCTTTTTGGATAGTGAAAAAAATAAAAACTGCTAATGCCACTAAAACAATCAAGCCGGAGATAATTTTATAGTCTTGGAAGATGATAAAATCATGCTGAAACATCCCCGCTGCCACAAGTCCAGCTACTCCTGCTACTACTCCTGATATGACTGACAATAATAACCCTCCAGCTACCAGGAGAATTATCCAATGCTGTTGAAGACCTGCTCTGGCATAGTTGAAGTTGACATTTCTGAGGATAGCCTTGGTAAATTTTGCACCTCGGATATCAGCATTAGTAAAGTTGGCTCCACTAAGATTGGCGTGACTAAAGTCTGTGCCAGTGAGGTTTTTTCCCTCAAAGGAGCGCCCTTGGAGATTTGCACCTTGGAAATCTTGAACCATACAATTGGCTAACAAGTAAGGAAATTTTGTGTTTGAGGCAACATCAAAGCAATTTATATCAATAGATTATTGACGCAGACAGGGCCCTATCTAGCAGTCTTTCACAAAACTCTAGAAGCCGATTCATCCCCCAAAAATTATCCTCAGAGCCAGTATTTACGCCAACATGAGCCGTATGACCTCCAAATTGAGTCAGGATGAAATGGGCATTGGGATTGCCGTCAGTTAGCTGTTCCACTTCTGCAATCAGCTTTGGGTCAAACATGGGGTCATCTTGAGAATAAACGATCAGATAGGGCAGTGTCAGCTTATCCAAAAAATAAATAGCACTCGTTTTTTGATAGTATTCAGCAACACTGGTAAACCCGTAGTAATCGATCGCTATTTCTCGATCGAAGCTATCAATCGACTTGATGCGCTCTACAGCACCTGGCTTGACGGTGTAGGGAAAAAGCTGACGGCGTTTCTCTGCTTCCGCACAAAGGTTTTTCACAAAATGTTGTTCAATAATTCGTCCTACAGTTGTACTTCTCAAATGAGCCAGCGATCGCGTCGATTCTAGATGGCAAGAAAGAGCAGCCGCACCGCAAATGAAAGGGCAATCCTGTTCGATCGCTGCTTTGAGTCCCCACAAAGCCAGTTGCCCTCCTATGGAAAAGCCTACCAGAGCTACGCGATCGGGACAACCCATTGCTACCAGTTGTGCCGCCATATTAACTTGGTCTTCCCCTTCTCTCCAGCCGTAGGAAGAAGGAACAGGCGAAAGTTCGGCGGTACGCCCGTGCCCGCGCCAGTCATAAAGTAGCACGGCAAAACCTGCATTGTAGGCTTTACGGGCGAAAATATGAGCATACCAAGCATTTTTTACCTGTGCCGTGATTCCTAGATTGAGGATAATCGTGCCTTTGGCGTGAGTGGGACAACTCCACAACCCCCATAATGGCACTCCTTCAGCTCCAGTAAAAATATGTTCCTGCCAAGGTACTTTGGGCAAATATCTTAACCAAGTGACGCGATCGCCCCACCACCTCCAGGTAGTACCGTACCATAAGTCTGTCGCCACAGTCATTATTGAGCCATTTTTGAGGTACCAAGGTGCTTGATAGGGTAGCATTGTCTCTCTTTTTCACTTGTTAGGCGTTAGGGAATAATGTAAATTTAGAATAACTTCAAACATTTAGGTTCCAGAGATGAACCCGACTTTTGTCACTAACTACTAACTACAACGAAATCAATTCACCCATGTTAAAGCGCCAAAATAAGTTAGCCATCTTGAGTTTAACTAATCTCATCTTCTTGTCTTTTGTTTTACCTTCAAGGGGAAATGATATTTCAAGCGTTTTTTATATATCAAAGAATGATAATGACAACCAAATTCATTATGGTATACGACTCAATCAAAACTGTTTGCCAGAGGGAAGTAATCCTGTCTATGTCTACTGGGTTAGGGAAAACAAAACAACAGGTAATCTTTTATCTGTAGAGGAACCAGCCTACGGCATATCAAGTCAATCAGTTTCAGGAGAAAATGTAGAAGTAATACTCAGATTTTTTCAGAATAGAGGAATTCAAAAACCTATTAGCTTCAAAATCTTTAAACTGAATAATGGTACTTGTAAAGCCCAAGCTTTTGCCAGAATAAATAGCTCTCAAAAGCAACTGTCGAATATTCATATTTTTCTCAAGCATATTTTTAGAAATCCCTTGACTGGTAGTACGATCGGGGGAACAGTAGTTAATCTGACACTGGTCAGTCCAAACAGAGAAGAAGAGGTTATTTCCTGTAATTCAAATTGTCGCTTTGGTATTTAATGAATAGTTAATTAAAATTCCCGTGGCGCTATTTCAGCTCGGTAGCTTATATCATGCCCGGTGGATTAGTCATAATATTGAGAACGGGCGGGTTTACGCTTATTTCTCGCTTGTCATCCTCGGCTTGAAATTAACTCATCAATCTCGATCGGGGTTTTCCATAACTTATTCAGCAAGCCCTATCTAACGGGACATGATATTACTGTAAATCAAAAATTTGGCTAATTTCCTTCAGGATTTTTTTCCCTTCTACAACTAACCTTGCCGTAGATGGTATTTCTACCATTATACCTTTCAAAATTCTGACGGCTGTTTCCATTTGCTGTTTGGGCCATTCTTGAGGGTACATTCCGACTTCGGCTATGACTTTTAATTGCTCTAAGACCTCAGTTCGCTTATCAACTGATAATTCCGTATCTGTTTGTGCAACTGCTTGTAACTGAATTAATAGCTCCTTTAATCGCTGCTTTTCTGGCTCAATAAAGTCAGCGAGCTGACTAATTGTGTATTGGGCATTGTTCAGTTGTTTGGGTAAACTTGTTGGTAAGCCTACAAACATCGTTTCTAAGCTACGGAACTTTTCATCTAATTCTGAAATTAATAAGCGCGGATTGTTTCGCGGTAAAGTTCTAAGCTGATTATAATCATTAAAATATTCCTGACTTAATCGAGAGCGGCTCGCTGACGCTGTAGTTTTGACTTTGAGTAAAAATTTATCTTTACCTCTCTTTTCCATCGCTAAGAGTTCTAACTCTGCTGCTGGATTGTTTTCAACTAAATGTTTGAAAGCCACTGCTACGGCACGGGGGTCAACACTTTGATTGTGGTACAGGTCAAGGGTCTTAATCAGAGGAGCTATAAAATCCACGAACTCTCCTGGTGCAAATTCCTCCTGTCTGTTATCTGGCTTGCGATAAGGGTCGGGGTCGTCTTCTGTAGGCGATCGCATATAGATATACTTGCAATCTACACTATCCAATTTTGTTGTAGTTGTAATTCCCCAACCTTGGATGCAGGCACCCGTCAAACAAGCTAAGGTTAAATCGGCATTTGCAAGCTGTGTTTGCACTAATTTGGCTTTGGCTAAATCAGCACCCTTTAAGTTGACGTTTACCAAATTTGCTCCAATCAAGCTAGCACTTTTTAAATTAGCTTGAGACAAGTTGAGATTTTGTAAGTTTTTGCCATCAAAATTTTTACCTTCTCCCTCTACTGTAATTACTAACTGTCGCAGTTCGGTATCTCCAAGATAACTGGTGCCAACCCGAGCATAGTCAAGTTGTCTGGTTCTCACCCAACGGGTACGGGTGAGGTTAGCCTCTCTTAAATCCGTATTTTTCAGAGTCGCTCCACTGAAATCGGCATCTGTCAAATTTGCACTGCGAAAGCTAGTTCCTCCTGTGGCGGCTAAAGCTACGGCAATTATACGAACCAAAGCAAACTTTTCATCAGTCGCCACCGCTTTCAAACCTGCATAGCGTCCTAACAAAACTATACCTATAGCTATTGCTACAGCCGCTACTTTAGCTACAAGACTCTCATTCCCAGCCACATCGAGTGATTTAGCTATAGCTCCTTGACCTTTTAAAGTTACATCTTGTGCTATGATCCAACCCCCAACTCCGGCTGCCAAACTTGCCAAGTAACTAGCAATTCCCATTGCTCTAATCAGAGTCCTGCTTTGGACTACTACTCTAACTACAGCGGAGGCGATCGCACAAGATAAAGTCCCAATCATTGTCCAAGCTACCGCCAAACCAACAGGTCCCATTCCGGCTAAAATTGGCGCTAGCATACTGCCTATGGGTACAGCGACAGATATTGTCACAGTTAAAGCTAACAACCCTAATACCAAACCCAACCGGAGGGTTGTAACCAGGAAAACTGCCAATGACCCGAAAATAATTACAGCCGGGATATGAGTGAACTCTTGAGTGAATCTGTTACTCAGGGTACTTAGGGTAATAATACCAACTTGCGCCAAGCCAACTCCAGAGAGCGCTGATAGTCCAAGTGCAGCTACCATTGTCACAATGACCCAATGGCGTTGCAGTCCGCCTCTGGCGTTATTGAATTTGCAATCGATCAGCGTGGCGTTGGTGAAGTTTACCCCTCGAATATCAGTGTGGCTAAAGTCTTTACCTGTAAAGTCTTGACCGATGTAGGATTTGCATTGCAGATTTTGAGGCATAGTTGACCTATCAGGTTAATTACAAAGAATTAAGAAACACAAGCTGTTGGTACACTTACAGGCATTTTAGAATCAACTGATTGTGAGGCAATTTGCCGGAAGGCGGCTTATAGTTTAGGGAAAATTCCTCCGGGTTATCCGCTGGCGATCGCTTTTCTGGAAAGGCTGATTGTTTCTGCAACTAATGCTGCGTAGAGGCAGCATACCTCTGATAATTTAGTAACGCTTTCTCCCAACAATCCTGTTATTTACAAATATTTTATAACAAAAATGCTCATTATTAATCAACAGCGTGCAGGCGACTAGCGTCGCGCCCTCTGGGTAAGCTGTAACTGCCTTACCCACCTATGCAATTAATCAACCTCACCGCTCTAAGTTTTCTAGCCCATCCAACACAACTAACAGTTCCCCTTGAATTGAAACAAGAGGAATTTCAACTAATAATGAAACAAACTTTCTTGAAACTCCCCACTGAACCCCTGCTACTTGCGAATCCCAAAGTGGATAGGTGGATTATGGAAGTCAGCTTGCTATTTCCAGAGGTATTTGAATGGGAACCTCCTAAATTCTTAGTTGATACTCAATTTAGCGCTAGGCTTAATAAAGATGTATGCGTGCAAATCAACGCCAATGCAGCTTTTCTTGAACCTCAATCCGTCCATTTAATTGAATGGGCAATCCGCCATCCTGCATTAAATTGGTCTGACCGAGTAAAATTGTGGACAGCAGCCGAATCTCTCTCGCTGTCGCCAGAAAATATCAAGCTGACCGTGTTAGCACTGCACCCCGCCCATCCGGGGACGAGGCGCGAACTCAGTTGGGACAGCCGGCAACACGCACAGGCGAAAGACTGGCTCGCGTCCGCGCTGGCAGGACAGGCGAGATCGCCTGTTGCTGCTCGAAGAACATCACCGCCTGCGATCGCGCCCCTAACTTATTTCGACATTGAGGGAATTCCAGAGGTAGAGATTTAAGTGCGATATGCGATCGCGGCTGAAGAATCCGAATTGAACCCAACTTCCAGGTCAAGACCAATGGAAAATTTTCCATTGGCTCCCACACGCCCGCTAGCGCTTGCCAATACTGCCAGTGGCAAAAACCCGCCTGGAACGCCCAGTTTTACTGACAACTGAGTCTAGCGGGTCAGAGCCAAATTTCTTGCCTGAAGCTGGCGGCGTCGGCGATTGGGATGGAACGTTACCTCCGGCGTCTGGCAGAGGCAGCATCCGTTCTGCTTCCTCAATGCGATCGTACAAAGCGGCTGTAAGCTGGTCAAGACTGGCAAGTTGCACCCGACTCTCCAGCCGCAACCTGACCTCTGCATCCCAGAAAGCCTCGCTCTCGCTTTGCCGCTGCAAATCGGCTTTGGGAATGGGTATGGTCAGCGCATAAGGAATTGACCCCTCGCCGCCGGAACTGTAGCCGGGGTTCGTAATTACACATCGTCCCTGGGGGAACCGCAAAATTTCGTCCACCGAAAACAGTGGCATTTTTTGAAGCGACTCGTTCCAACTAATAGATTGATTGCTTTGAGATTGGCCGCCCATTGAACGGCTGGTGGACTTGCTTTTCAGCAAAACTTCTTTTTCTCCGTAGCGATCGGAGTATTTTTTTGCAGTATCAGTGTTACCGGGATTGAATAAAATGTGAGTGCTGCAAGCAGACGCGATCGCCGCCCCCATTTTCTCTCCGTACCCTTCGTACAGTTGCTCCAAACTCTGAATTCCTAGAATGAAACAAGCTCCATTCGAGCGATATTCGTTAATCCACTGCGGCATCCGATCCAATCGAATGGAGGGAAATTCATCGAGTGAAATAACCAGTGGATCTTTCCGAGGGCGACTTAAGTTGGACACAACGAGGAGGTGAATCGCGGCTGCTAGCAGAGGCCCCACGACGGAGCGCCGCTCGTCATCTAATTTGAAAACAATCATCTGTCGGCCTTCTATTTTCGTTGGGATGTCCGACTTTCCCAAAAATGCTCGCAACAGGTCAGCTTGGATAAAACTGCTGAACGTTCCGGCCGCTGTCGTCAGAATTCCTGAAATAGTTTTTTCTGCTTCCTTAGCGCTCAAAAATTGGTTGAAGCTGGTAGCGACCCACTCATCGATTAGACGGGATTGAACCGCATAGTCAATCCGCTTTACCAAATTTGGCAACCTCAAAATTGCATAGAGCATTGCCATGTCTGGATACCTAGAACCCTTGACTAATTGAAGGAGTGCTTTAGCCAATAAGTCTCCAGCTTTAGAGAAAAACTCATCACTTTTTCCATTGCCTGCACTCGCATTTCTATTAATAACCTGACCGATTTCCCCAGCCATAACCGAATCTTGAGGGGACTTCATAAAGTCGAGGGGATTAATGATGCCTGAATAAGGTTCTCCCGGTGCAAATACCGACACTTGGTAGCCATACCGCGCTGCCAGAGGTGCGTGGAGTTTGAGCTGATCTCCTTTTTTATCGTAGAGAATAATCGGAAATCCTTGCACCATTGCACTTTCTAGCGCCCTATCAATTGTCGAAAAAGTTTTACCAGATCCCGGTGCTCCAATTACTAAAGTTGACCGTTCTGCATGAGGAAGCCAAACAGTGGGAGAAGAACCCAAAGCTGTCTGAATAGTGGTAACAAAACCTCTAAGTTTTTTCCCCTTCCACCAATAGCGAGGACTGCCACACCAGAGCGTAACTTTATTATGCTTGCGTTCCTTAATTTGTTTCAACGCAAGCTGAGTGGCTGCCATCTTTTCGGAAGTTCCGCACACTTTGCCAGTGGTAATTTTGCCCTTTCCATTTCCCAGAAATCGAGACAGTAAGAGGAGGAATATCAGTGCTCCTATTGTTAGATATCCATCCGGGTTATTGTATTGTTGGAAGAGACCGCCTAAGTCGATTGATGATAGAGGTGTGGGTTGCTGGGTTCTCCTCTGGGTTTGAGCGAGAACTGGAGTAGAGTTAGCCTGTGCTATCAAAAATTTAATCTCAAAATTCATAAGTATGTATTTGAATGCAAAAGTTGGTCGCAAGAGCAATTAAATCTGACCTGACTTGTAGCTACAACTTACTGTTGCCAGACAAGTAAGCTTAAATCAAAATTACTCAGTGTTAGTTCAGTCTTGGGAACGAGCAATTACAGCCCACAGTTCTAACTTTCGGTATAAAGCAACCAGCACTTGATATTATCCCTGCTAGCGCAGTCAACAGGATAGGAAGCAAAATTATTAAAAAATATTCTTACCGTGAACAAGAAACAAAAAGAGTGGCTGTCAGAGCTTTTGAAGAGACACCCGGACTATGAATTTTTAAAACGCAGCACCATCAAACTAGGAAGAGGCGACATCTCGCTAACTTTAGAACGTACAGAATGGATCTACATGGGAACCGTTGAAGTAAAATATTCAGGAGCCTATCTACCTGGATTAAAGTGGCATTATCTTAACGCCAGACTATCCAGAACGGGCAAATTGCTTTCCGACTTAACCTACAACTGTAAAGTCGTGTCTTACCCTCACTGTCCGCTTGCGCCTGACTGGTTGACAAAATCTAAATTAGAAGAGGTGAAAATTCAGGAAGGAGAACAGATGAATTTTCCCTTCCACGAAGCTGTACTGATGGTAAGCCAGCCCCCGTTACTGAAAGGGAGTTTTTACCGAGCCAAGCGGTGGCATAGGCGCAAATCAGAACGATCGCCTGTAACAAACAGTCGCCGTACTCCAAAAACTTTCCAGCGCGAACTGCCATTTCTGAAGCCAAAAGTCCTAGCTCCCGATACTAAATTTGTCCCCCTCGCCTGTATTGATGGCTCTCTCGTACAGGTTCCTGAATATCTAATCAAGTTGTTAGAAGAAGCCAATGCTAGCCCATCCGAAAGAGCAGATGCAGCTTCTTTGTACGCGATCGCGGGTTTGAAAGGAGCCATCAACTTTGTAGAAGGACTGCCTCTACTGCGGACAATAGGAATAAACACTTTACCGAGCGTCGATCGCGCCCAATATTGGCAGCGAGGAAATTAAAAGCATTGTGAGTGCTTGATTCTGATAATAGCGCAACTTCAGAAATTGCTGAAGCTGCGCGAGCGCTTTCACAATCGTTATTTTTTTTGCACACTTAATTAGTTTTCCTCACGATTCGGTAGTTCTGTACTACCAGTTATTATTTTTATGACCCTTTAATTTATTTGACAAAATTACTAGGCTTAACTGTGCTACTTCTTACCCTTCTTAAAGGTAAGGCTACCGCCTTGCAAGAACTGCAATGTCACAAACTTTTAGAATGGTTAAAACCAATAGCAAAGCTAAAGCAAAAAGCTCAAATAACGCAGGAATGACTGAAGGCACAATCCCACTTCAGTCAGAAGACCTCGATTTTGAAATTGACCCCGAACTCCTAGAACCCGGTCACAATCAAGTAAGGCGACCAATTCTGCCCTATGGGATTGTTGTTAATGAACAAGTGGCAGGAATATTAATTCCAGAGGATCAGCTAGAAAAAGCGAATTGGTTCGTTATGCCAACAGAAGAGGAAATGACTACAATTGGACTAACAGAAGATGTTACAGGTCTGCTACTCTCTAAATGCCACTTATGCGTGCTGGGATTTGTCCCTGAATACATTCGTTACAAGAATGACGTTGCTAATTTAGGCGGTGCAATGGTCGGGCTGTATGAAGAGTATAAAGCTCAACTTGATAAAAAGATAATGGATGTTGTCAGCGAACACGCCGTTGTCTTTTTAGATGAAAACAATCGTCCCAGACACAGCACGCCTATTGTCGTCAGATTTAAGAATGTCGCACTTTGGAGCTTTAAAGCAGCCAGAGACGAATTCTACCGTTTGTTGGAAAAAGCATTCGCCGACTATTTCCAAATTCCTTTCAGCGGGAAAACCGATAAATGGCGAAGCCTCGGTATCTTAGAAGTTCAGTTCAAAGGAGTTAAAGAAGGCGAAGGTTCTAATAAGAGCTACTGCTGCAAAACTGTTAACTATACCAAGCCAACTGCTGATAATTTTCCCTTACTTTATCTGGGACGGCCGCAGCATAAAAATGTGATTTGGGGACTGCATGATACCATTGCTGGATTCACTGAAACTCCTGCATTACCGGGTACAGCAGAACCACAAATTCAAGTGCTACCACCCGTTGTTAAGAAAATAGAAAATGGGAAAAAGCAGAGTGGGAATCATAAATCTCTTCGTAAAATTGCTACTGAAGTAATAGAGGAAGAGGATGATTTCGACGACTTAGATGAAGAAGATGAGTTTGAGGATGAATTTGATTCGGAAGAAGATGATTAACAGCCTCGGCTAGTTTCTTTTCAAGAAGTGCCTCATATCCAGTTAAGGAGCGAGGCATTTTTTTATTGGTACAGACCCAATACGGTTCAGTTAAAAAATTTCAACTTTTGTAATGCTGAAAGACTAATTCTTGCATTCAATTATTGAAAATCATGCCAATTACCAACTTTAACTGAACCGCATTGGGTACAAAATAGGTGAGCGTGAACAGATGAGCAAGCTCAAACTTTAAAATCGCCTATTTCTTTTGATAAGGAAGTTCAATCAAAGAACTGTTAGCTAACTGGTACTGGTGGCCGTTGAAGCAAAAAGATAACTGCCGAATACCAGTTTTTGACTGCTGCTGTACTTGCAAACAAGGCAAATCAGAGGTTTTTGATGGGTCGCTTACTGCTTGAATTAGCGGTCTTTTCGGTGGCAAATTGGGATTTAAGTAACTAGCAAATACACGATTAGGAGGAGCATTGTTCTTGAATAAATACGCCGCGTATAAGCAACCTTCCGCACCGCAAACTCCAGGACTGTTAAAATTAAAAATAACTAACCTGCCTGCTTGCCCATTTACAGTCCAGGCTAACACATTTGATGCTGAATCTTGGGGGTTAAGCTCAGAATTTTCAGCAACTATGGTTTGAACAGTTTCAACAGGGATGAATCTAGTAGCAGGTGTCCAAGAAATCGTTGTAGCACTGGCGGTACAACCAGCAGTTCCTAACAACATTGATAACAGCAAGAACAAGATGACTCCAAAGCGGAACCACCGCCCAATAAATAAAAACGATGATACTCTGGGCTGAGAATTATTTAGGGAATTAGAAGCCGGGTTTTGGAGTTCTTTATGAGAAGGTTGAGAAAATAGTAATAATTTTTTATTGGCAGCTATGATGGGCGAAGTCCCTATTTGTTCTGAACCCGAAGTTAGTTGTTGATTTTTGCTAAACATCGATTTGACCTCCATGAATTATTTATAAGTAGATGTCATACCAAATCTCGTTATGACAGACAGCTTGCAGATTTACTAAATTCACTTTGAGCAAAGGTTTTATGGTTGCTTGTAGGACTATTACCTTCATCTGATTTAGTATTGGTATCACTTCTTTGGACTGGTTTTACTAAGTGAAGGAACAGTAATACCCACCTGCTTAAATGCCCAAAGTTCCTCTTCCGAAAATTGCCAACCGGGATCTCCAAAATTGGGCTGCAAAGTAGAGCGAAACTTATCAATACTCCCTGCCTTGTTGATAGAGTAGCGCAATTCTCCCAGAGCGATTTGTTTGGCTACTGATAGCTTGACCGCACGGCTGTAAGGATAAAGATCGTTCGTTGGGTTGGAATAAAGCAAGCTACACTGCGTCTCTTGGAGAGAAACCAATACAGAAAATGGCACGGCATCTCCCTGCAAATAGGCATCGAACAAGCGATATTGAGTGCGGCCATCTGTTACTTCAGTTACAAACTCTGTCCTGAGAGTCCCTAGACCAACAGGAAGGCAAGCTGAAGGGAAATCAGCGTTCCGAGTCGGCTGGCTAAAAGCTGGGGGATGGGTGAATAAACTGCTCGACAAATAAACCAAAAAAGCTGTTAGCAAGCCCCAGGTAAATTTCAACATAATTGTCCGTTTTTTCAAGGAAATCATGGTGCAGAACATCTCCGTTTAATTCAAATTCCTTCTTGAGATGGGTTAACAGCCGTTCCATTAATGCGGGTTTCAAAGTGCAAGCTAGGGTCTGCCGTTGTCCCAGTGCTGCCTAGTCCGCCTATGACCTGACCTTGAGAAATGCGATCGCCAACTTTGACTTTCACTGAACCTTCGCGCAGATGAGCATACCGAGTTGTGCGACCGTTGCCGTGCTCAATTTCGATCCAGTTGCCGTAGCCACCGCCGCAGTTCTGTAACCCTTCCTGGCAGTTAGACACCGCTGTCTTGACAACGCCGCCGCCAACAGCTTTTACCGGACTTCCCATTGAGCCGGCAATGGCAATCCCACTGTAGGTTTTCCGCACGCCGGAAACCGGACGAGTTCGCATCCCAAAGCGGCTGGTTACAGGCCCATTCGCAGGTTTGATATACTGACCCGTGGATTGACCGCCGGGGGTAGCACTCGCAGAATTAGAGGATTGCGCCGCACTAGAGGTAGGAACGCAAGCAGCAGTATTCGACCCCGCGACTGTTGTACTTCCCCCTCGATAACGCTTCAAAACATCCTGTCCGTAACTTAAGAGAGTTAAACGACCGAATGTATCCGTTGCCCCGCCATCAACTTTGGAATAATCGCCTCCAAAATGCTTTTGAGCTACTCGCTCAATCAGGCGATCGCCACTAAAAAGACTTCCAGTAGTAGGGTCTTTTTCTTGAGAGGTAGCATTCAGCTTAGAAGCGATACTTTGAGCAAAAACAGTTTCTTGATCGGCAGGTGGAAAAAATTGAAAAAGTTCTGCTTGAGTGGGTTGATAACCCCCTTGTAACTTGGCTAAAAATTGCTCACCTTCTGGTTTAGATGAAATTGAACTAGCAGCGTACTCGTTGTAGCTCATAAACTGGTACTTGCCCAACGGAACCCCGCAATTATTGCCACCATCAGCGCAAACATGAACGCCGACAGTCTCATAAGAACCGCTACTTTCGATATTGGCGATCGCTTCCGACAAAGCGGGAACATTGACTCCTTGAACATTGCCAACTGACACGGGCGCTGGTGCGGTGCTACCCGGAGGGCAAGGAACATTAATATTAGCTGCTGTAGTTACGCCTTTTGTAACAGGAGAAGATACTCCGTCGCGAACTGCCGCAGTTGGTACAGAGGAAGAGCCGCCAGAGGACGATCCCAGCGCCCCAACGAAAATGGGAGAATTAACCCGATAGGTGAAGAAAGGTACTGGGCCAATGAAATAAGGAGAGCAGCCGCAAGGCGAACAAAATCGGAAGAATAGAGCAGTATCAACGGTATCGGTTCGCTCGTCCGGTTCCATGACCACTACCTTAAAAGCGCTGCCAAAAGGCAATCTTCCCGTCGGTTCCTTGCCGCCGTTGACACCTTTAAGACAGCCCGATCCGCCCTCGACTTCCTGGTACTTACCGCTAATCCATTGCTTGCCTTCCAGCGAACCGCGAGCGTTCCGACCTGAATTTTCCAAATCGTCTAGTTCGATGTAAGCGCAATCATTTTCTTGGCAGTTAACTGAGAATCCCTGAACGTCTGAGCCTGATATCGTCTTAGTTCGCCGTCGCTCGGCGGGACCATAAACCGCATCAATTCTCATTACTAAATTGCCTAATTCTGCTATTGGATTGGGAAAACTAGACAGAGGTAAAGCATTCAGCCCAGGTACGTCTTTAATTAAGGTTGTTTGCCAATCTGAAAACGCGCCAAGTTGAGCGCTGCTTAAGTTCGGAATCGAAGATATTGAATACTGAGACAGGTCAATTTCTCCCAGTTTCAACTGACCTAATTGTGGATTGGAACTGAGAACCAGCTCTAGAGTGCGATCGGCTACATCAATGCCAGCAGCTTTTGTTGCTAGCAGTCCCGCCACCGGCGCAATCTCTGCGACTTTAAATTGACCGAGAAGAGGGATAGCCTGAACTAACTGATTTAACGATTGCTTGGCAACTAAAGTAAATGCGCTTAAAGCTACGCTATCTAAATTCAGACCAGCTTGCTGTGTGACAAAACCAAAGGATAACAATTCTGGTTGCAAAGCTGGGCTGATATCGCCCAACATGATGTACTGGTCAGGAGTTTGCCCTGCTGTCCAACTTCGGCTCAAATCATAGCCAACTGCCTGCTTGTACTCTCCCGCTGAAAGGCTTCCCGATTGACTGATGGGTGGCATTTGAGAAAAAGAAATTTGTGTCCAATCTGGCAAGAGGGCGTTAACTGAAGTAGGATTTCCTTGCCTGTCCATCCCTGGTATTTCTAAAATTTTGGTTGGCATTTCAGTTGTATCAGCAGGGGTTCGTGCCATAGCAAATATTGGTTGCTCAAACAAAAGGGAAACTATTAAGACTAGAGAGAATAACGATACTGATAATTGCCAGAATCTTGTTGATAATATTCTTCTCATGTTTGTGCAAAAAACTTTGGTTATTGGTTGAGGATACTGTACAAAAGTTAAGCAATTAAGTGGGAGAAAGGAACCCACCGAACTTGATGAGGCTGCAATTGCGCTTCTTAAAATAAATGAAGCAGCCTACCGAGGCTTTACATGGAGCAGCCTCGGCGTAAAACACTACAGCTCTAAGTCACCGCCGTCGAAATGAGAAGTAACTGTTTGATTTTGATAGGAATTAGCGTCATTTACCCCTCCCTCAAAATAAGGGTTAGGGTTAGCAGCCGTCTCCGTCCACGGAGTATCTGCTAAATTCAAATCGCCTTCAAAAACGTTTTCTCGATAGCCATCAGCAAAGTAGTCGGGAGCCCCGTACCCCTCTGTTTGCTGACTGCTATAACCGTTGCTTTGATATCCGTTAAGGGAGGACTCGCACGGGTTACTTTCATAGCCGCTAACAGCATAGCCATCAGCGCTGTAACCGGGTTCATTGCCATAGATATTGTTTTGCTCGTTCATAAATCCTGTAGCTACAAAGTAGTAAGAATCAACAATTCAGCATAGCTAGGGATAACGAGTGGGGGTTTCATCCGATAGTCGTAATTAAACTACCGCCTATCGGCGGATAGGCTACGGCGCCTTAGTCTATCTGCAAACAACCAAGACCTACTGCTATTGCACGAAATAAAATATAGCGCTGGCATTGCTCTTAATTTCGCCCGCCTTCCATCCAGCAAGGTGGGTAAAAATTACTCAGAAATATAGAGGCGCGTATCTCTGCCGAATTGTTTGCCCAACAGACGGCGCAAATCCCTGTAACTGAATTCGCTACGCGATTTTTCTGACCTTCATTTGTCCCATAATTATCCTTCAAAAAGATATGACTCAGCTAAATCTGTTAACGCCCGAATTACTTGAAGAAATTACCACTCACCCTGTAAAACCTCAGTCCGGCATTTTGGAAAAGCTGAAGCTATTAGCCCAGATAGGTATGCACCGCGACTTAATAGCCGTGCTACTGGAATTGACCGGAATTCCCCTTCCCCTTTTACGTTATTATGCAGGCCCATTAGTTTTACACAAAACCCCCTGGTCAGAAAGCATACCTGACTGGTTGAAAACGGCTTGCTTATCCGATAGGCTCGATTTGATTGTAGAGGAGCACAGCAACAGAATTGTAGGGAATTACTGCACTTCCACAGAAGTCGTGGCTTATATGATGGGAGCTACATTTGAAGCTCCTCTGCACCACAGTTATTACAACGTCTATATGTGGGCAGCACAAGACACATTGACAAGACATAATCGGCTACCAAATGGTTACAACTTGTCCGAATTAGCTGAATTTTCAGCCGTGAACTTTGACAGCATCCAAAATGATTATTACCATCTAGCTAGAGCAATTAGGAAAAGCGTTGTCCGCCATGCAGCATCTCAAGGCTGGGGCAAACGTAAATTGTCCCAAGATAAAAGCGCTGATGCAGATTTACCGACAGAAATGGTAACAGCTAAGTCACCAAAAGATAAGTCAAAAATTGAAGGGCAATTGACTTTATTTTAACACGGAAAAAAAGGCAATGTTCGCGAATTATAGCCCGAATAGCAGCACAATTAAAATGAAAGATACTTCATCGCTTGCAGAAATGCTATGTCAATCACCCACCACTAATCGGGGTACCGATATAGTGGGGGCTTGAAAAAGCCTAGTTGACCAGTCTAAGTGGAGTTCATATTCACTACGTTTAAGGCAAGTGTTAAAAGACCTACCCGAAAATGCGAAGCTAGTTTTCGGCACTAGAACTTAAAAGTTAAACAGGTTTAAGGGTTAAGCCAGTGCTTTTGAGATAGTTACCGACCTTAAACATTGACGAAGCTAACATCACCCAGAAATGGAGTTTTTCAAATGTCCAATTTCGCGTTTGTACTAGATACAACCAAAAGACCACTAGCTCCGGTTCACCCAGCAAAAGCAAGATTGTTGCTGAAAGAGGGGAAAGCGGCAGTATTCAAGTTGTATCCGTTTACA
Source organism: Microcoleus sp. N3A4 (assembly GCF_036701805.1). NCBI lineage: Bacteria > Bacillati > Cyanobacteriota > Cyanophyceae > Oscillatoriales > Microcoleaceae > Microcoleus > Microcoleus sp. N3A4. The sequence continues at coordinate 521 of NZ_JAUBRJ010000041.1, read as the reverse complement.
ATTATCTTGAAAGAGGTATCTAATGCGATCGGCCCAAATTTAGAACTTAAAATTGATCCAGGTTCCAAAACAACTGGTATCGCAATTGTCCAAGGCAACAAAGTTATATTTGGTGCTGAATTAACACATCGTGGACAAGCGATTAAAGCCAGCTTAGAGTCACGGCGTTCGCTGCGTCGGAGCCGAAGAAATCGCCACACTCGTTACCGTAAGGCAAAGTTCTTGAACCGTACCCGTTTCCAAGGCTGGTTAGCACCCAGCTTACAACATCGGGTTGAAACCATTTCAACCTGGGTGAAAAGATTGCTCAAACTTGCACCTATTAGCTCAATCTCCCAAGAGCTTGTCAGGTTTGATTTGCAACAGATGGAAAACCCGGAAATCTCAGGCACTGAATATCAACAAGGTACTTTACTAGGTTATGAGGTGCGCGAATACCTACTCAATGTGCGACCCGTTTCCGCGAAAACGGAAAGCCTAACGGCTTAAAGTGTAGGCGGAGCAAGGAATCAGCCTTTCGT